>JBGAGR010000050.1:0-33012 GCA_044226645.1 Aggregatilineales bacterium | reverse complement strand
GCGGACTCCCCGAAAATTCGGCGTGGGATTCACTTTCTCCCACACAATGTCATTCAGTATCCAGTATTCCAGGTCCATCAAAATCGCGCCGACCCGGTAGATATTGTGATAACTGCCGATGACCCAGATCGTGCCCTCGTCTTTCAGCAGTCGTCGGCACGCTGCCAGCCAGTCACGGGTAAAACGATCATATTCTTCAAAACTGGTGAATTGATCCCACGCATCCGTGACCGCATCCACCCGCGTCATATTCGGGCGGTAAAGTTCCTGATTAAGCTGCAAGTTATACGGTGGATCGGCAAAAATCAGATCAACACTTTTTTCCGGCAGGCTGTTCAGGACTTCAATACAGTCCCCATGAATGATTCTGTTAAGCGGTAGTTGAGCGGTCATATTACCTACGGTGCGTTCGAAGGGGCATTTTTCGCGGAATCAAATCCCGTCGCCCGAATTCAATTTCTGATTCCTCCAATTATATCGTCAGTTATGGATTATGGTTGAGCAGGCGGGAAAGTGTGTCCAGCAGGGTTTGTTCCTGTCCGGGCAGTACAGTGCGCGGGTCAAATAACAGGCGGTTTTCAGCGATACGGGCAATAATGGGCGGATCGGCACTCCTTAATCGCGCGGCGAAGGTATCCGGGTGCGGAACATCCAGCGCCAGCAGCACTGTCGGCAGGGTTTCCCCCGGCAGACTTCCCCCACCGATGGTCGATTCGCCTTCTAGGACGCTTCCACCCACTGCATGTGCCCAGCGTTCGGCTGTCGCCCGTAAATCCTCCAAAGGCCGTGTGATCATCTGCCAGATGGGGATTTTCGCGGCAGCTTCTCCTCGACGGTAATGATCGAGTGTAGCGGTTAACCCCGCCAGACAGAGTTTATCCGCCCGTACTGCTCGTGCCAGCGGATGCTGTTTCAGAGTGTCAATCAGCGCCTTTTTCCCGACGATGATTCCCGCTTGAGGCCCGCCCAACAGCTTATCCCCGCTGAAGCAGACCAAATCCGCCCCGGCAGCCAGACTTTCCTGCGGTGTGGGTTCATGCTCCAACCCATACAGCGCTGTATCCAGCAGTGAACCGCTGCCCACATCATCGACCAGCAGCGCTCCGTGTCGATGCGCAATATCAGCCATTTCATCGAGTGGTGTCGATTCAGTGAAGCCGATTTGTTTGAAGTTCGAGGCATGGGCACGCATCAGCATGGCGGTATTTTCCGTCACAGCCCGTTCATAATCCGCCGCGCGGGTGCGGTTAGTCGCGCCAACTTCGACCAATTTCGCCCCGCTCTGCTCCATCACTTCTGGTACACGGAAACCGCCGCCGATTTCCACCAACTGCCCTCGCGAGATAATCACCTCACGTCCCTGTGCCAGCGCCGAAAGCAGCAGTACCAAAGCCGCCGCATTGTTATTCACGACGAGTCCCGCTTCCGCGCCCGTTACATCGACCAGGAAATCTGAGGCATGACGCAGACGGCTGCCCCGTTTGCCGCTTTCCAGATCATATTCAAGCGTGTTGTAGTGTGCCGCAACGGCTAAAATCGCTTGCTGTGCTTCCAGCGAGAGCGGAGCGCGACCCAGATTAGTATGCAAAATCGTCCCCGTCGCGTTGATAACCGGGCGCAGCGAAGGCGTAAACTGCGCTTGCAAGTGATGCGCAATTAGGCTTAGAAGCGACTCAACATCATAAGCTGCTTTTTCCCCACTGCGCAGCCCTTGACGAACGCCATCCAGCGTTTCGCGGATCGCCTCTAGTACCGCTTCGCGTCCGTACTGAGTAATGAGATGTTGTCCGCTGGAACTGCTGAGAAGCGCTTCAACTGAGGGAAGAGCGCGTAAAGGATTATTCGCCGCGTTCATTGCGAATTTCGCGGGAGCGTATAAAGACTTCGATCACCACGAATACCAGACCGAGGAAAAAAGCGATAGGCAGGTTGAGAATGCGCAGGATTTGCAGCCATGAAGCCATAACCGCGAACAGCCCGAACCAGATGGCCTGCCGCACCAGCACACCCCCCGGCGGCAGATCAGCGGTCACAGGGGTAAAGCGCACATTCAGGTAACGGACGAACGGTAACACCGTCCCCGTCACAGCGATTTGCAGCAGCAGGAAGAAAATCCAGCGCTGACCAACACGCGGCGTAGTCGTCGTGACTAATTGGTACAGCCCTGCCCAGCCAACCACCATAAACACCACCCCCGCTACCAATACCCCGACGTGATCGGGCGGGATTTTATCCGGTGATTGGGGCGGCGAAAACTCAGATTCTTCGAGCAGTTCTTCTTGTGGAATTTCGTTCATGTTGATGATTATATAGCGAGGCAGGTTAAGCCGACAACGGAGAATACCCTGGAAAGGGCTATTTTATTCTTCCGGCTTCACCAGCACCTCATGATGCGTGACTGTTTTATCAAACGAACGCAGCACCGCCTGAGCAGCCGGTTCAACAACAGCCGTTTCCAATGTATCACCCGCGAATGCTCGAATAGCATCCAGTGATTCCCACAGAGTCATGACCGTTAATTCGAAAGCATCTTCTACCGGACGCTTGAGGACATAGGCATCATGAAAGCCGTTAAGCTGTTTGAGTTCAGGGAATACCGAATGATTAAAATGGTCAACATAATGCGGCACATTTTCCGTCGTGGCGATACATTTCCAGATACGCGCAATCATATTTACCCCTTTCCATCATCAATAGGCTGAATCATCTCGACGCGGTTGCCGAACGGGTCGCGGAATTCGAAGCGTTTGAAACCGGGAATCGGCACTGAGTCCGCGATTTCGATGCCTTCTTTTTGCAACCGCTTCAGCCAGTGATCGACATCATCGACCTGATAGGCCAGATGGGCTTTGGTCTTGCGGCGCTCAACCCCTTCTTCTGTACCGACATGCACCTGACGATCCCCGACTTGCAGCCAAAATCCGCCGCGACCTTTAAGTGCATCCGGCTTTTCGATTTCTGGGAGATTGAGAAGGCCGCAGTAAAATGCCCGCGCTGCCTCAACATCGGCTTTGGATACGGTGATTTGAGCGTGATGGATACCGAGAATCATGTATTTATCCTGCATTCAAGAGAGTGGTTAAAACGGCGTTCTGCGCGTGGAGCAAAAAGGCTTTGGCTTCATAGACATGCTCTCCCAGATAGAGCATGGCATCATTCGAGACTTCTTCGCCGCGTGTCACCGGGGGACAGGGCAGAAACAGCACATCAGGCGCGGCATTTCGCAGATGATCCGCCGTAATTTGATAGGGCAAAAATTGGCTGGCAACCCGTCCAGCATCATCGGGATTAGCCCGTTTAGGCCAACAGTCGGTATAAACCACATCTGCGCCAGCGAGAGCACCCTGTAAATCGTGTCTCACCTTCACGGTTCCCACAGCATCGCGTTGCAAGGCAGCCAGAAAATCATCGGCAACCTCGTACCCTTCCGGGCAAACCTGCGTGACCTCAATCGGCAGACGCGCCGCCGCTTCAAACCAGGGATGGCAGAGATTGGTCGCTTCACCTGCAAACACCACCTTCAGCCCATCCAGTTTGCCCCGCTTGGCGCGAATGTAAGCCAGATCACCCAGAATTTCACAGGGATGATTAAATGGTGTTCGCGCATTAATGACTGGCTTTTGCGCGGCGCTGGCAAGCCGCAGCATATGTTCATGGGTGCGTGTCCGTGTCACAATGCCATCGAACCAATTATCCAGATAGTTGACAACATCCTCAATCGATTCGCGTTCGTCCAGCCTGCCGGGGATTTGCACGCCAATTCCGCCCATCGCCGCGATCGCGATTGATTTGCCTTTGAGGTGTTGAGGAAGCTGTTTTGTATTCCATGCTTCGCGCAGTTTGTCCGACAGATCAAGCAGCGCGATCAATTCTGCTTCGGTGTAATCGAGGAATGTGATGAAGTCTTTTGCCACAATGGTTTCCGGGACATTTTTGATTATGCCCCGGATTATACCACTCGCCCCGCTTCTAGCCTTTCGAGGTCAACGTCAGCAGTTGTACCATCGAATTGGATTGGGTAACCATAGCGACTGCCGAATAGGTATCCCGATTCCAGTTCAGAAACATCCAGCGATCATTATTACTCCCCGTAATTGAGTCAGGTATGCCCCAATACAGCATCAAAGAGTCCTGCTGCAAAATATCCGAAAAAAGGACGAGTTCCTGTACCCGATTATCCACCACTGTGACACGCATCGTGCGAAAAAATTCATGGTCGGAATCCGTCATACACACGAAGCCTGTGGCGTTGTCATAATCACTGCCATAAGGAGGATTACTCGTTATAGCCAAACTGGGATAGACTACATTGAGTAATGTAGCCGTTTGGCACAATATGCTGCCCTTGGCTGTTCGCCGGGCATAGTCGGCGACACTGGAAATCGACTGTCCCGGCCACAACGATTCGTAAGGCGTAAAGGGATTAGGATGAATGAGATCATGCCCAAACTGTACTCCCCTTAGCGTCGAGAGCACCAGCACTATTGCACTAAACAATAGCAATATTGCTAGAAAGGCCGCCAGCGCGGGTATCGTGGGAATAATCAACACTCTGCCCGGTGTTCGGGCTATACTCAACTGTCTCTCCCCCATAAGCGCACCCCGTCATTCGTAATTGTTGACTATAAATGCACTATAGGCATTATTATCACAAACCGTCACCTGCCAAATGGGAGGTATTGATGATGAAGGGATAGGTTTTCAGGATAGGAGTTTGAGTCCTCTGGCGCGGCTGACGGCCTGCACACGACCATTCACGCCGAGTTTGCTATAGATTTCGCTCAGATACCATTTGACCGTGCCGGGTGTGAGAAATAACCGCTCAGCGATTTTCCGGTTCGATAAGCCTTCCGCAAGCAAACATAGGATCTCGATTTCACGCTTGGTCAGGGTGGTGACAAAAGACTTTGCCGCTTCAGTCAGATTATCGGATGACACTCCAGGTACTATACCGTCGTCCCGCACATAAGCAATAATCTGCTTCGGATTCATGGCCTTTCCCATTGCCCATGCCTCGGAAAAAGCAATCTCGCCAAGTTGATTGCGCACAGTTACAATATCACGATCATAGTTCATCATTTCCGGGAAAGTCTTTGCATCAGCTATAGCACCATCGTCTATAGTTCCCAATAAGGTGGCGGCACGCACAAATTGTCCACGCGCCGTCGCAGTACTCGCCAGCCCTGCCAAAACAAAGTCGTGGTTTGGCGCTATTTCCCCTCCAATAATCAGGCTCTCCGCGTAAAGCATCTGAGCATGTTCAAAATTCCCTAGTGCCTGCTCAATGCCTGCCAATGTGGTCGATATAGTACCAACCTGAAAATGCGCGTCCCGAAAAAGAGATGCGCTGGTTTCAAAGTGAGTTTTAGCCTGTAGGAGGTTATTATCCTGTAGCCAGCAAAGCCTTCCCAGATGATAGACCACCCAGGCATTAATAACTTTATCGCCAGCTTCATCTGCAATGAGTGCCGACTCTTCCAGCATGAGGCGCGCCTTGTGATAATCCCTTTGGTCATCAATCGCCTTCCAGGCACAGCGCAGGAGAGCATGACTGAGTCCCATAGGATCTTCAATTGCGCGAAACAAGGCTAGGCTTTCCTGTAAAAATGCTTCTGATTGACCTGGATCACTGCTCACAAAAAATGCCAGATGGCAGAGTGACCAGGCGATATTCCAGCGATCATCCACTGCACGAGCCAGGGCAAGTCCTTCTTCTAAAAACGTACGGGCGCGCTTATCTCCAACAAGACCAGCCAGTGCCCCTGCGCTGTGGAGCGCCTTTGATCTCAGAGACGCGGGAGCATTCGGGTTCGCCATTAATGCCTGATTAATCCAATCCGGCTCATCAAACCAATGTGATCGCTCAGTGAAAAACCATCCAATAGCTGAGACGAGGCGCAGTCCTTTTTCCGCTTCCTCAGTTTGCAGTGACCAGGCTAACGCCATACGCAGATTATCAAATTCGACCTCTAGGCGGTCAAACCAGGCAATTTGTTCCCGACCAAATCTATACTTCTCGTTCCGTTCGACCAGATTGAGGAAATAGTTGAGATGATACTGGAAGGTATCATCTGTCTGATCCGCTTCAGCTAATTTATCAGATGCGTACTGGCGCAGCAGTTCGTGTAGATCGCAGCGTCCATTCGAATTCAGGCGGATGAGAGACTTGTCAGCCAGATTCGCCAGCAGAAATAGCGATGCTCCAGCAACCTGCTCCGCCGCTTCCAAATCAAAACCGCCGCGAAAGACCGACAGCCGCATCAGTACATTTTGCTCTGCTGTTGAAAGTAACATCCATGACTGCTCAAAGACCGCACGCATACTGCGATGTCTTTCCGGCACATTGCGAAGCGGTGTGCTGAGAAAATTCACGCTGCTGGCTATTTGTGCCGCAATCTGCCCACAGGACATCGCCCGCAGCCAGCTTGCCGCCAATTCCAACGCAAGTGGCATTCCCTCAACTTGTTGGCAAATCCGTTGAACTGCTTCTGCTTTCTCGCTGAGAGAAAAGTTCGCTTGAGTTTGTAGCGCGCGCTGAACAAACAACTGAACAGCACTGAAATTTCCTACAGGAACCTGAGCGTCACCAGATGGATAACTCAACCCTCTTATTTCCAGCACCCATTCCTCGACCAGACTCAGCCGTTCGCGTGATGTGACCAGCAGTTTTATGCCTGAAACTGCATCAAGGATGTCGGATAGAAGCTGAACACCGTTCAGCAGATGTTCGAAGTTATCCAGCACGAGCAACACCGACTTATCGCGCAGATAATTCATAAGCTGCTGTTTGGGGATACTCCCAGGAAGAAACCGGAGATTAACCGATTCAGCAATCGCGGAAATGATGAAATCAGGTGAGTTCAGTGGTTGAAGGGGAACAAAGTAAACACCATGAGATGAGGTAATTTGCCGCGCAGCTTCAACAGCCAGACGTGTCTTACCGATGCCACCCGCGCCCACCAGCGTCAGCAAACGACAATCGCCTTTGTTGAGCAGAGCGCTAATCTCGGTCAGTTCGCGCTCACGCCCGAAGAAAGTGCCGGGATGACGTGGCAGATTATGCAGAGTCACTACACAACACTTTCCAACCTGACGATTTGTCGAGGCTTATTATTTTACGGTATTGTCCATTCTACTATACTTTTTTATCCGACCTCGGATCGAGTGCATCGCGCAACCCATCGCCCACAAAATTGATGCTCAGTACCGTCAGCAGAATCATAAGACTGGGGAAGAACCAGTACCAGGGCGCGTCTTTGATGACCTGAAATTCCTGCGCCTCGGTCAGCATATTGCCCCAACTGGCAGTTGGCGCTTGCACCCCCAACCCCAGAAAACTGACATAAGCCTCCGAGAGAATCGCCCCGGCTACGCCCAGTGTGAGCGCCACAATAATCGATGCCAGCGTATTCGGCAAAATATGCGACCAGATGATGTTGCGGTTGGGCAAACCCAATGCCCGCGCCGCCAGAATGAACTCGGTTTCTTTCAGCGACAGCACATTCGAACGCACAATACGCGCCAGCCCCATCCAGCTTGTTAAGCCGAGGATGACGATAATCACCACCACACTGCCGCTGAACTCACGCCCCATAAATTGAATATCCGGGATTTTACTGCCCAGAAATTTCGCCATCACCAGCAGCAGCAAAAGCTGTGGGATACTCAACATAGCTTCGGTAAAGCGCATCAGAACGGCATCCACCCAACCGCCGTAAAATCCAGCCAGCGCGCCCACGATTGTCCCTAAAATGACTTCGACCAGCACGGCTGCTAAGCCAATCAGAAGCGAGATTTGTCCGCCATAGATGGTACGCGCCAGAATATCTCGCCCGATACGATCTGTACCAAAGGGATGCTCGCTGGAAGGTGACATCAGGCGAATACTGGTGTCATTGTGATTCGCATAAGCTTCACTGTAAATAAATGAACCCAAAAACACGTAAAGGATCATCCCAATCAGAACAACCAGCCCCAACATGGCGGCCTTATGACGCGCAAAACGTCGGATAACCTGCTGTACTGGTGTATGCGGTTCGATTTGTTCACTGGGAGCTTTCAGAGTGACCGGTTTCGCCGATGCATCTGCACTTGCCATGTCAACACCACCCTCTGGCTTGGATAAGTATGTTTTTTTCAATCACGGCTCGCGCCTCTCTTAGGTATAGCGGATACGAGGATCAAGGATGGTATACACCAGATCGGTCAGAAGCTGGAAAATCACTACCGCTACCGTGATCATCATCAACAAACCCATCAACACGCTGTAATCCAAACGGCTCAGGTGGTCGATAAACAAGCGCCCCAGACCAGGCCACGCGAAAATGCGCTCCGTAACTACCGCTCCGCCCAGAAAAAACGGAATGTCCAGACCGATCAGGGTTGCTAATGGCAGCGCGGCATTTTTGAAAGCATGACGGTACAGAATAGCCCGTTCGGTCAGTCCCTTCGAGCGTGCCGTGCGGATATAATCCGAATTAATCACTTCCAGCATATTCGAGCGGATGAATCGGCTGTATCCAGCGATGCTGATAATCGAAATGGTCAGCACCGGCAGCGTCATAATCCAGACCAGATCACCTAAATTTTTCGCGTCGGATGGATTGCTGATGGTGGGAAAATAAAACCAGCCCCATTCCCTGAACTTCACCGCAAAGATGTACATCAGCCCGAAAGCCACCAGGAAAATCGGCATGGAGAAAGCGCCGAATGAAATGCCCGTTAAGATATTATCCAGTTTTGAATACTGCCGCACCGCCGATATAACACCCACCAGCAGCGCGAATGTCAGAATCACAATCTCGGAGGCCACCGCCAGCAAAAGTGTATTGGGCATTCGGCTCATAATCACTTCGATGGCAGGGCGTTTGGTCACAATCGAATCGCCAAAATCACCGCGCAGAATGCCATAGCGGGTGCGCATCAACCCGCTGGTGGGGCGTTCATCGATAACGCCGTCACCATCGGCATCCACATGATACCATTCGTTGCCCACCAGCCAGACCAGATATTGCGTCAGGATCGGTTGGTCGAGGCCAAGCTGCCGGCGCAGACGTTCCTTATCTTCCGCGCGCGGTGGGAGGCGACCACCCAGAGTCGCCAGCGGGTCGCCTGCCGATTGCAATAAAACAAAAATAACAACGCTGACAATTAAAAAAAGGGGAATTGCCTGAAGCAGACGGCGGACAATATAACGCCCCATCATCAATCTCCCAATAACACCTTGAAAAAAGGGTGGAACATCAGTCCCACCCCAGGCACATTTTCATGGGGGAGGATTTGAAACCCTCCCTATTAATCCTATATCGCAAATTAGCTCTTGAGTTCCCAGTTCATCATGTTCCACAGCGGGTCTGCGCCGCTGACATTGGTGTTGGAAACACGACCATTGATCGCCCACAGATCGGGGTCATACCACATACTCGTCCAGACCACTGCATCAGATAGTTTCTGGTCAATCTGGTGGAAGATTTCGATGCGCTGGGCAGTATCGGTGGTGCTGGCCTGTTTGGCGAACAACGCATCCAACTCCGGATCGCAATAGAAAAGATCATTGATGCCAGATGGCTTTTCATCAGTGGCAATTTCCGAGCAAAGGAAATGTGAGGTATCGGGATCGGGGAAATTGGTGCTGGACGAGTATTCGCCCATATCGTATGCCCCGGTAGCCATCGGGCCACCCTCGGCATAACCCGCGAAGAAGATGTCCGAATCGAAGTTCTGAATATCGACACCGACACCGGCTTCTTCATAGGCCTGCTTGACAATAGCCTGAATATCCTTGCGAACCTGGCGTTGGTTGGTCACATAACGCAGGACGAGTTCAACACCATCCTTATCACGGGTACCATCGCCATTGCTGTCAACCCATCCGGCCTCATCCAGCATTTTCTTGGCGGCTTCAGGATCATAAGGAATCGGCTTGGCATCCGGGCGCTCATAGGGAGTGGCTTCCCAGAAACTCGCGCCCGTGTAATTCAGACCCAGATTCAGGTCAGCATTAATTTTGTCACGATCAATCAGCATCGCCAGCGCCTTGCGGACATTGACATCCTGAAGCGCCGGATTTCCGAGGGTTGGGCTGACATTGAAGAAGATACCTTCGTTATAACCGGAGGCAACCAACTCAATATTGACACCAGCATCCTTCAGCGCGGGGGTATCGCCAGCCGAAATGAAGGTTCCGACATCAGCATCACCGCTGACCAGTGAAGCCACAACGGTTGCGTCATCCGGGACAAACTTCACATCAATGTTTTCAATCTTTGCCTGACCGAGAACATAATTATCATTGCGGACAAACTTCATACTGCTGCCGCTCTCCCACGAGACAAAGTTGTACGGGCCGCTGGTGACGGTGGGGTTTTTATTCCAGTCCGCCGCGTCCAATGAACCATCGGCATCAAAAACAGGTTGCAGAATATGCTCCGGCAGCGGCGGGTTTGTTACGGAGAAGAGGGTTGCCAGCCAGGGGGCAAAAGGCGCGTTGTAAGTGACTACGACGGTCTGCGGATCAGGAGCTTCCACGCTCTTAATCTGCTCGTCATAGGGATAACGCGAATTCACGGCATTCGATTCAGCCAGAATCATGTTATAGGTGAAAACAAAATCGGCTGAAGTAACCGGCTCACCATCCGACCATTTGGCATTATCACGCAGCTTGATGGTAATAACCGTGCCATCAGCGCTCAAACCACCATTTTCGAGAGTCGGGATTTCCGCCGCGAGAACTGGAACCGCGTTCAGATTATTGTCAATAAACCATGCCGGGGCAAGAATCAGGTCTTGCACCGTTGTGCCAAACCACATATTGGTATAAAGGGGGCTCAGCGTATCTGGTTCCTGCTGTAGAACAATCGTTAAGGTACTGGTATCCTGTGCCAGTGTCGGCGCGACCAGCACCGCCAGCAGTGCCAGCATCAGCACCATCAATAATCGGCGTTTCATCCTTGTTTTCTCCTTAAAATTCATTTAAGAACCTTCATACAGGCTTCAAGAGGTTATAATAGCGCCATTACTTAGGCGCTGCAAACGCCTTGCCGCCTGTATAGATTTTGCAATCTGCATGAATTACCTGAAACCTGTGGCTAATGTTCAATGAAGGACGATTACCAATATGATTCTGAAGATGGCACCACTCGCTGGCTGCGACCCGGAAATTGGTACGATGCTCTGGATGTTGGAAGACACCCGCAGCGAAACACGACATCGGTTGGACGGCATTCAACCTGCCGCGCTGGATTGGCAGCACAGTGGCAACAGTATCGGCACCCTGCTCTACCATATCGCAGTCATCGAAATGGACTGGCTGGCAAATGAAGTCATGGAGGGTAAATTGCCAGAAGCTGTTTGGCAGGATTTTCCTTACGATGTCCGCAATGAAAAAGGTATTCTCACGCCTGTGAGCGGCCTTTCGCTGGATGAACATTATCGCCGCATGGATGCGACCCGTGCCCTTTTGCTCGACACTTTTCGTCCAATGACCATCGCGGAATTTCGCCGTGTTCGGCATTTATCGGCTTACGATGTGACCCCCGAATGGGTGCTGCATCACCTCATCCAGCACGAGGCCGAACATCGCGGCGAAATCGCCACCGTTCGCGCAATGGCTGAGAAAGCACTGGGAATCGCGCCGTAGCCTTATGCTATACTCAAATTAATATGGGTAGTGAGGTTGAAAGATGGCGGTCAATATCCCATCGGGAAATGTGATTTCGGGTATTTCTGGCGAAGTGATTGCGACAGGCGTTTCCTTCGAAGACTATATGGAACACTATGCGGCTGATTTCTGTGAATGGGTTGGGGGAAATGTCATCAAAATGTCACCAATACACGATTACCACGACGATATTACATTTTACGCGGCGACACTCCTTTCCGTATATTTTGAACTGAAGCCGATTGGTCGTGTCCGTCGAGCGCCATTCGTGATGAAACAGCCACCACCGCTTACGGGACGTGAACCGGATATTCAGGTTATTCTTAATAGCAATCCCCATGAACTCACGTCAACCTACATGAACGGCCCTGCCGACATCTGCATTGAAGTCGTTTCGCCAGAAAGTGTCACCCGCGATCATGGTGAAAAATTCGAAGAATACGAAAAAACTAGAGTTCAGGAATACTGGATATTTGATGCATTGCACCGTGAATGCCGTTTCTTTCGTCTGAATGCAGATGGCGTTTATATCCGATATACCGAAGATACGGATGGCAACTACAGGACACCTTTACTGCCGGGTTTAGTGCTGCATGTCCCAACCCTCTGGCAGCCCAATTTGCCGGGGCCATTAGCAATTGGGCAAGCTGTTCAAGTGATGCTGAAAAAAGCTGAATAGAGGTGACGAAGAATGAGGAAACAGAGCCATGTCCCTCTATGAAGGCGAATCTTGGGAAGCATTTGTGCAATCACTACCCGAAAAAACCGATTCGGAAAGAGTGAGTATATTGGCAGTGGAGTTAAAAATGCATTTTACAACTATGAAAGGTTTCGCTGAAATCTCGAAACTCAGACTCATAGATGGAACTGCTTCTACAGAGGAAATTATAGGCTATTTACAGAAGATTATAGAAGCAGCGACTGATGCCTCAAAAATAACGGATGCTACGATGGAATCAAGGCGAAAATAACTTCCCTTCATGGAAGCCATCATCTTCACGGGGATTCAGGCCAGCGGAAAATCCACCTTCTATAAAGAGCGCTTCTTCACCACTCACGTCCGCATCAATCTCGACATGCTCAAAACCCGTAACCGTGAGAATATTTTCCTGCAAGCGTGTTTGAAATCTCAACAGCGCTTTGTGGTCGATAACACCAACACCCTTATCGCTGAACGCGCCAAATACATCGACCTTGCCCGATCAGCCGGATTCCGTGTTATCAGCTATTATTTCGAGTCCTCTCTGGAAGACTCGATTCGCCGCAATGAAGATCGCACTGGCAAGGAACATATCCCGCTCGAAGGCATCGAAATGATGCATCACCGCCTGCAAATTCCCATGCTGGATGAAGGCTTCAATGAGCTATTCGTTGTACGCATTGTCGGCAATGGATTGTTCGATGTCCAATCTGCTGATTGACAAATCCACAAAAACTAACATAATTAGCTTATATGCGAAATATGTTAGTTTTCAGGTGAACACCATGACTCGGACAGCAACCAATCGCGCGAACCTTATGCTCTCCATGCCCAATGTAATCCTACGGCTGGAAGGATTAGCTGTGTTTATCGCCGCCATCATCATCTACGCACAGCAGCAAGGGAGTGGGCTGGCCTTTATCATCCTGCTGTTTAGCGTCGATTTGAGTGCCGTTGGCTATCTGGTCAATACGCGCGTCGGCAGCATCGTTTACAACACCGCTCACACCTATGCGCTTCCCATTTTACTGGCGGTCATTTCATTACTGACGGCTTCTCCGGTCAGCTTACAGCTCGCCTTGATTTGGTTCGCCCACATCGGCATGGATCGCCTGATGGGCTTCGGCTTAAAATACCCCACCATCTTCAACGACACTCACTTCCAGCACGTCTGATTTGCACAGGCACGTGAACTTTTCACGCCGTGATGGGGTACTATAGACACTCAATTTTGAGTTATCGAAAGTATCCCTATGAACACGACTTTCAAACGGATAGCAAGTGTAATGCTCCTGCTGCTGGCGCTGTCTATCGCGGCTGTCGTTCAGGCACAGGACGCTACAGCCGAACCAACAGCGGATGCAACTCCCGAAGCCACCGCCGACTCCACTGCTGAAGCCACAGCCGAGCCGCCGCCTTCCTTCCCCGGCACAGGCAGCTATACCGTCACGCAGGAATTAGATGGCCTTCAGCGCCGCTACCGCATCACCATCCCGAAAAATTATGATGAAAATGCTGATCCGGTTCCGCTCATCGTCGTATTACACGGCGCGGGTGGCAATGGACGCGGTATTGAGAATTTTTCAGGCTTCAATGATCTGGCTGAAAAAGAGGGATTCATTGTCATTTACCCGGATGGCCTGAACAATGTCTGGAATGACGGACGACCCGCCGACCCGCGTGTGGGCGACCAGAATGATGTCGGCTTTTTGGGCAGCGCCATCAAATTTCTGATCGAAACGCTCAACATTGACCCGAATCGCGTCTATGTCACCGGCTATTCAATGGGCGGAATGCTCTCCTACCGCATGGCCTGTGAACTCCCCACCATGATCGCTGCCGCTGCGTCCGTCGCCTCCACCTTTCCGCAGTATCTAGCCACCAACTGCGTCAGGACACCACCTGTTCCGCTGCTGGTGCTTCAGGGCACGGATGATCCGGTTGTCCCCTGGGCTGGTGTTCAGGGCGGTTACTTCTCCGCAGCACAGACGCTGAAATACTGGGCGCTGCACAACGACTGCCAGACCAATCAGGGCATCATGGTGCTGGACGATACCGTACCGGATGATGGCACACGGATTGTCGTGGAAGGCTATACGGATTGTCCCAATAACGCCGATGTCCAGGTCGATAGTATTTTTCACGGTGGGCATACCTGGCCCGGACATCCTATTCAAGCGCCCTTCGATCTGGGCACAACCAGCATGGACATCGATGCGCCGCTGGTCATCTGGGACTTTTTCCAGAAGCACCCGCGCGTCGAAAGCTCAAAATAGCCCATCGAGAAACAAAAGCCCCCTGATTTCACCAGAGGGCTTTTTTGTGTCAATGGAGCTTAGCACTCGGAACTTACACTAGACCGGAGGGGTTGCTGTCGCCACAAAGAAAATAAGGAACGCCGCGAAAGCAACATACAGCAGTACATTCGCCAATCGCATAGAGGGAGGCATAACCGATTCCGCAGCTACCGTTGCTTCATCTCCGTAGCCATTAATGCCGCCCAATAGAGTCCCCAACCACGCGCCAGCAGCAGAAGCGATAAAAGCCGCGATAATCATCATGGGAGCATTTGAAAGCGTAACGCTGGGGTAAACGAACAGGGCGTTGGTCAGCGGCAGCCCGATAACAGCAAATGTCAGAGCCGCAATGCCCGCCGTTAGCCAGAAAATGGGTGGTTTCTGCGTCCGGCGTAACGCGATAGCATAGCTCACATCCAGCGCGATCATGATCGGCAGGATTAAACCCAGCGGCGTTGTGCCAACACGAACCCCACCGATTCCATTATCCAGCAGGAAACGAGCCAACAGCGTTAGCGCACCGACCAGCGTCGCCGTTCCAATCTGACGGGTGCTGTGCAGTGTGAGAACCCCGAAGAATGTCGCGAGGAAACCAATGAATACTGCCATCATCCAGTCTGGATAGTTCATAATTTGCGTCAATTGTTTCGCGCTGCTGTTGGCTGCATACCACTGGATGGTGAAAATCAGCAGATAATCCAGCAGTGCGCCCACCAGAACCAGCGTAATCAATACATTACGTACGGTGAAATTGATCCCCAAACGCCATTCCTGCTGTGGCATCAGAGACTTATGATACGTAATGCCCAGCAGCCCCATCACCAGAATCAGCAGCAGAATGAGCAGATGGGGCAGCGACCAGGGCGCAATATCCGCTCCATAGAAACGATGCCAGATCGGGTCAGCGCCGACTGCATAGATCGTGAATAAGCCGCCTAAAAAGCTGATGCCCATGAGTGGATTCGCGCGAAAACGTTGTTGAAGCGTCCCTTTTCCCTTCCTCATCATCGTCCACCAGCTCCAACCCCCGACAAAAATGAGGGTCGTCAGGCCGAAGTACAGCAGCAGATGAGGCCGCCAGAAAAAGTCCTCACCGAAAGGAATGCCATATTTCGAATGCCATATTTCATCCCAGACACCAGCAATGCCGATGCTCAATGGCCCCAGCGTCAGGATGAGCGCAATGATCTGTCGAGCACGGGTGGTGAGCAGTGGCTGCTCGACGACCTGCACACCTGCCGGGAGCGGACGAAGCATGAGGTGCCATGCCAGCAGGCCGATTCCCACGATGACCGCAATCAGCACGACTACACCAATCACAAACGCGGGAATCTGGTCAGCGGGCGGCAGACCAGCCATGAGCGTCAGTATCGCCAGAATAACGACGACTGTGCCCAGAATCGAAACAAATAGACCAGTTGGTCGCTGCGGGAGTACGAGTTTATTTTCCACTGCACCACGCCTTTCCAATAACCGATTTCGGTCTGAGTATAACTATGCAACAGGGTGGCGCGCAAAATTTTGGCAGTAATGATACAAAATTGTTATCTTTTCTCAATATTCAGTTATGTATGATAGTAATATAAGGGGTGGAATTATTTGAGTTGGAATAATGACTCAATTCTACGACTTCCGCAGTACGCCTCATACAGAACGCAGTTCACGGAGTCCCACCCGTGCCTTTCACTATGCATTTCGCGCGCGGATATGTTATCATCGCTGCTGAAGCATAACAGGCAAACCAAGGCATCAATGACCCAAATTCTACTCGTCCGACACGCCGTAAATGATTTTGTCAAAACCGGAAAACTGGCTGGTTGGACACCCGGCGTGCATCTCAACGACGAAGGCAAAGCACAGGCCGAAGCGCTGGGCAAACGTCTGGCGGATATGCCCATTCAGCACTTGTACTCCAGCCCGCTGGAACGCACCATGGAAACCGCTGAAGCCATTCGTCAGCATCATCCCAACCTGGAAATCAAGCCCACCACCGAACTGGGCGAAGTTCGTTACGGTGATTGGGAGGGCATGGAAATTTCCAAATTGAGCGGACGCAAAATGTGGCAGGTCGTCCAGCAGTACCCCTCCCGCGCCAGCTTTCCCAACGGCGAAACCATGCGCGGCGTACAAACCCGCGCGGTCAACGGGATTGAATCCCTGGTCTTGGCCCACCCGCGTGAAACGGTGGTAGTGGTTTCCCACGCCGATTTGATTAAAATGGTAATAGCGCATTTTCTGGGGATGCATCTGGATGAATTCCAGCGTATCGTCATTGCGCCTGCTTCCATCAGCACCCTTGTGCTCGGCTTTGGTCGTCCCTATGTAGCGACGGTCAACGACATGGCACATGTTATGCAGATGGAGCGTGAACGTAAACAGGCGGAAAAAACGCCTTGATTATCGAAAAAACGACGAAAGCCTAACGATTACATGGCGAGTAAAATCATCGAATTAAATCCAGCCGACTTTATCACCATCGGTACCATCGGCCCCAAAGGGCAGCGAATTTTCCATTTACAGAGTGGCAAAGGCAATCAGCTTGTCTCCCTGACTATCGAAAAAGAGCAGGCGCTCGCCCTGAGTGAAGCCATCCGGGAAATGTTGGAAGACTTACAGGAACGCCGCCCGGAAATGGTTTATCCTGTAACCGTCGATTTGACCGGCATCGATATGGATTTACGTGAACCGATTGAACCCCTTTTCCGCGTGGCGCAGATGGGTCTGGGCTATGACGAAGAACAGGACATGGTGGTGCTGGTCGCGCAGGAAATGCTCGTGGTGGATGAGAATGCCGATCCCGGTCTGGCTGAACCCAGCGTCGTGCGCCTGTGGTGCAGCCGCCAGCAGATGCGCTGGTTGAGTGCCCATGCGCTTGAAGTGGTTAAATCCGGGCGGGCTGACCCGCGCATGAATGGTCGCTTGACCTATTACTGGACATAGACACATTCCGCAGTGATGCTGTAAACAGGTTTATTGGATGGTGCTGCGCTGAATGAACGATGAACCGAATAAGAACGAGTCGACAGGTATAACGACACAGAGAGCACTGGAAGTCCTTCAAAACGGCGAGTTTGATGGCGATCTGACCATGCTGCGCTGGAGTTCAAATTACACCTTCCTCGTTTCCATGAAATTGGATGCTTATGTTCTCCCTGCCATCTATAAACCCCAGAAAGGCGAACGTCCCCTCTGGGATTTCCCCGATGGTAAATTGTGTAATCGCGAACTGGCATCCTTCCTCACATCACAGGAATTACGCTGGGACATCGTGCCGCCAACCGTCGTGCGCGATGGGCCGCATGGACTCGGCTCCGTACAATTCTTCATCGACCATGACCCCGACGAACACTATTTTTCCTTTGACGAGAGCAAAGCCTCGTATCTGAAGCGCATGGCAGCCTTTGATGTGCTGGTCAACAATGCGGATCGCAAGGGCGGTCACTGTCTGGTCGATCATCAGGGTCGTGTCTGGGGCATCGATCATGGCATAACCTTCCACAGCCAGAATAAACTGCGCACCGTCATCTGGGATTTCGCCGGAGAGCCTGTCGCCGATAATCTGTTGGCGGACATTGAAGAATTGTGCGGCAAAGTCGAGGACGATACACAGCCCTATCATCAGGCCTTGAAGAACCTGATTACCGAGCGTGAAATTCACGCCTTCCGCAGCCGCATCCGCTTGTTCCTGAAGCAGAAAAAATATCCCCAGCCCGGCCCATCCGGCCCTAATTACCCCTGGCCTCCAGTTTAGGCACCATTTGATGCTCGGACAACGGGCTTAAGCCCGTTGTTATCGAAATCTGATAAATCATCACCCGTGATTCCGTGCTAAATAACATTGCATATTTCTTAACAATTCCTTAAACTTCTGTTGTCTATGGCTCAATACGGTCACGGTCTATTCCTGCAACAGATATTTTGATAACAGGAGGATAGGATGTTACGAAAGATTAGCTTACTGGTGCTGGCACTCCTGCTGGTGACTTCGATTGCCGCAGCGCAGGATGATACATTTCGCCTCACGATTGTGCATACCAACGATGTGCATGGTGCTTACGGGCCATACGATCCCAAAGCCGATGCAACCACCGATGGCGGCGCGACCCGTGAAATGACTGTTCTCAACCAGATTCGTGCAGAAGGCGGCAATGTATTGCTGCTCGACGGTGGAGATCGTTTCACCGGAACGCTGTTTCATCAGCAGTGGCGCGGTGAAGAAGCCTCCCGCATCATGAATGCGATGGGCTACGATGCCATGACCGTCGGCAACCATGAATTTGATAATGGCGATGCTGTCCTCGGCACATTTGTCGATTCAGTCAATTTCCCCGTTGTCACCGCCAATGTGACTTTTGGCCCCGATCTGGCGGACAAAATCAAACCTTATGCCGTCGTCGAAGTGAACGGCGAGAAAATCGGTATCATCGGCCTCACCCCGCCCGATACCGGCATCCTGTCGTCCCCCGGTGCGGATGTCAGTTTCAATGCTGATTTGACAGGCGTGGTACAGGGCTATGTCGATGAACTCACCGGAATGGGTGTCAACAAAATCATTGTGCTGTCGCACATCGGTCTACAGGCCGATAAGGCTCTTGCCGCGAGTGTAACCGGACTGGATATTATCGTCGGCGGACACAGCCATACCCTGCTCGGCAACATCTACGACGAGGCCGAAGGTGGCTATCCCGTCGTGGTCGAAGATGCCAGCGGCGCGAAAACCTATATCGTCCAGGCTGGCAGCAGCTTGAAATATCTGGGACGCTTGAATGTCGTCTTTGACAAAGATGGCCTCGTCACCAGCGCTGCCGGTGATACCATCCTGCTCTCCCGTTACATCACACCCGACCCGGACATGCAGAAAATCGTTGACGACCTGCGTGTCCCGATTGCTGATCTGCGTGCGCAGGAAGTTGGCGAATCAGCCGTGTTCCTCGTCGGTGATCGCAAAGTGTGCCGCGTACAGGAGTGCAACCTCGGCAACCTGATTACCGATGCCATGCGCGAATACTCACATGCCCAGATCGCTATCACCAACGGCGGCGGCATTCGCTCCAATGTACCCGTTGGCGCGGATACCCCCGATGATGTCACCCTCGCTGAACCACAGAAAATCAATCTGGGTGATGTCCTCACTGTCCTGCCCTTCGGCAATCTGGTCAGCACCTTCAGCCTGACCGGCGCGGATGTCGTCGCAGCATTGGAAAATGGTGTCTCACAGGTCGAAGCTGGCGCAGGCCGTTTCCCGCAGGTGTCCGGCATTCGCTTTAGCTGGGATGGCAGCCAGGAACCCGGCAAACGCATCGTCAGCGTAGAGGTACAGGGCGAAGACGGCACCTACAGCCCGATTGACCCGGCTGCAACCTATACCCTCGTCAGCAACGACTTCATGCGTCGTGGCGGTGATGGCTACAGCGTCTTCCAGGACAACGCCATCAATCCCTATGACGCAGGCAGTCCGCTGGATGTCGTGCTGGAAGATTACATCAAGGCGCACACCCCCATCAACCCACAGATTGAAGGCCGTATCACCCGCGTTGATACCCCCTCATCGTAATACTGTAACGCTTTAAGCTGAGAGGCGAATCCACATGGATTCGCCTCTTTTCATTTCACGGCAAAACATACCCTTGTTATTTCCGGCACGGATGACGCAATTCAAAGCCTGAAGTGATTGATGTTACTTGACACTCTTCACTGAATATGTTACCTTGAAATCGATTTCAAAAAATTATTGCTGTTCTTAAGCATATGGCTCATAAGGTTACGATTCAGGACATTGCGAAAGCCGCTGGCACGTCGCCCAGCACAGTTTCGCGCGTTCTGACCGGCAGTGCCAAAGTGAACCCCGCGAAACAGCAGCAAATCGAAGAAGTCATCCAGCGCCTCAACTACCGCCCCAGTCACATCGCCCGCAGCCTCAAAACCAGCATCACCCACAGCATCGGCCTGTTGATTAACGACATCACCAATCCCTTCTATGGCGCAGTCGCGCGTGGTGTCGAGGAAGAAGCCGCCCGCAACGGCTACAGCCTGATTTTGTGTAACACCAATGAAGACCCGGAACGCGAGTTGGAATATCTTCAGGTGCTTCAGGATAAACGAGTCGATGGCATCATTCTGGGACCAACCGGACAGAATGACGATTACATTTGCGAACTGGCACAGCATATGCCCCTGGTTCAGGTTGACCGTCATATCGATTGTTCCAGACTGGCGGCTGTACTGGTGGACAATAACGCAGGTGCATACAGCGCGGCACAGGCACTCATCGCAAAAGGGCACACGTGCATTGCCGTCGTGACCTGGGAAAAAACCATCGCCACTATGACGCAGCGCTTGGTGGCCTATGAACGCGCCTTAACCGACTCTGGAATCCCGCTAGATGAATCGTTGATTATCCGTGTGCCGGATATAGCCATCGAATCTACCGCCCAGATTGTGCAAGCGGTTCTGGAAAAACCAACCCTGCCCAGCGCCATCTTCGCTTTGAATAATCAGATTGGTCTGGGTGTCTTAAGCGCCATTCAACGCACCGGACTCAAAATCCCGGACGACATCGCCCTCATTATTTTTGATGATTTGCCCTTATTCCGCTTGCTCAAGCCCTCTATTTCAGCCGTAAGCCAGCCGACCTTCCAAATCGGCCAGCAGGCTATGCGGCTGCTGATGAAGCAGATGGAACTACCTGGGTATCCCCTGCATGAGATCGTTGTATTGCCCACGGAGTTAATCGTGCGCGAATCGATTTGATAACAGGTTATAACCTGAGAAAGGAACAGTGAACCATCAACTTCCGCGAAATCTATGAAAGAGTGCTGAATTATTAATCCGAAGGAGAGCTTGTATGTCTCGCAAATATGGTCTGTTTCTCTTAGTTTTACTGGTTGCGCTGTGTGTAGCACCACTTGCTGCTTCTGCGCAAGATGCCAAAATTAAAATCGGCTTCCTCCCCGGTGTCGAAGACCCCTTTTATCGCGTGATGGAAATCGGCGTGACCAAGGCGTTAGAGGATTTCGGATTGGAAGTCATCCCCGCACAGTTTGCACCGCAGTGGGGTGTTACGCAGCAAACGCCAATTCTGGACGCAATGGTTGCGCGCGGCGACCTGGACTATCTCATTATCGCGCCAGTGGATAAAGAACAGATGATTCCCCCGCTTCAGGCCGCTCTGGATGCTGGCATCAAGATCATCACTGTTGATACCTTCCTGGGCGATGGCGACTATGTCAATGGCCCGGTAACATTCCCGATTTCGTATATCGGTTCGGACAATGTTGAAGGTGGTCGTATCGCTGCCCGCGCCCTGGCGGATGTTCTGACTGGCAAAGGCAAAGTATATGTTCAGAATACAACGGTAGGTACAAGCACAACCGAACAACGTGGTCAGGGCTTTGCAGACGGCATCGCCGAATTCCCGGACATGGAAGTGGTCGGAATGGACTATAACGGTGACGATGCCAATACTTCCGTAGAACAGACCTCTGCCAAACTACAGGCCGTACCGGATCTGGCTGGTATTTTCGGTGTGAATGTCTTCAGTGCCTATGGCGCTGGTAATGCGGTCAAGGCCGCTGGCCTGGAAGGTAAAGTTCAGGTTATCGCTTTCGACGCGACCAAAGATGCTATCCAGAACTTGCGTGATGGTATTGTCACATTGGTCATCGCTCAGAAGCCCTTCGATATGGGTTATCTGGCTGTCGAATTCGCGATGGCTGACCATCAGGGTGTGACCAGTCTTCCACGCCGCGTCACAACAGGCTATGCCATCATCAATGCCCAGAATGTGGACGATCCTGAAGTCGCCCGCTTCATCTATCAGGTACCCGGTCAGTAGTCCCGGCGTACAGGAATAGTCCTATGGGGATGTCCTCTCGGCATCCCCATACTGTAGCAAGGAGTCGCTGATGGCAGCAGAGAGCCAGACCGAACAACTTAATAAAATGGTTATCACACCCGGACGATCAGCCAGACAGAAACAAACAATTCTTTTCATCAGCCGTGTTTGGGCTTGGGTATTTTTGCTAGTTGTGATTTTATTCTTTACGGTGAGTATCTACACATCCTCCAAGGGAGATGTGAATTTCCTCACCCTTCGTAACTCTCAAAACATATTGATGGCAATTACGCCTGTCCTGCTGATGGGACTAGGGCAAACATTTGTGATTATCGCCGCCGGAATCGATCTTTCAGTCGGATGGGTAATGGGTCTGGCATCCGTGATTTCGGCACTGGTCATCTCTGACCTGGTCAATGTGCGGGGAATGAGCGAAGTTCCAGCCATTTTGATTGGCTTTGCTGCTGGAGTCGTGGCAGCGATGATTCCGGGCTTTCTGAATGGCCTGATTATTGCCAAACTGCGTATTCCCTCGTTTATCGTCACGTTGGGTATGTCATTCATCGTGCGCGGTGTGTCATTCTTATTTTCTGGCGGTAATGTCGTCATTGGTCAGCCACCCGGCGTGCGCACTTTCGGTAATGAGGCGCTGTTGTACCTGGTTTCAGGTGAAGGCGGAAGGCTTTATTTCCTGCAAAAACCTGAACTGGTAGGCGAAGCCCTCCAACGGCTGGATCGAATTTTCCCCTGGCCCGTTATAGTCACATTCATTGCTGTTGGCCTGGCACTGTTTGTCCTTCACAAAACCCAGTTCGGACGACACACCTTTGCTATCGGCGGCAATCGCGAAGCGGCTCTGCGTGCGGGTGTGCCGGTAGCACGACATGAAATCATGCTTTATACCCTATCTGGTTTCACGGTTGGTCTGGCTGGTGTCCTGCATACAGCCCGTTTTAATGGCGGCTCATCTATCGCTGGCGATCCATTACTCATGTCATCCATTGCGGCGGTTATCATCGGTGGAGTCAGCATGTTCGGTGGTCGTGGCGGTGTCGCTGGTACCGTGATTGGTTCTCTGATTATTGCCATACTGACTACAGGGCTAGTGATGTTGAGCGTCCAGACTTACTGGCAGTTTATTGTCGTTGGGATCGTCGTCATCCTGGCGGTTTTGATCGATCAAGCTCGCGATCTGATCATCGGTCGCATGGAGTCGCAATAAGGAGAGACCGCTGTGGAACCGATGCTGTCTGTCAGAAATTTGGTCAAGAAATTCGGGGGCTTAGTTGCCGTCAATCACGTCAGTCTGGATGTATATCCGGGTGAAATCGTTGGATTGGTTGGAGACAATGCGGCAGGCAAGTCCACGCTTATTAAATGCATCTCCGGGGTCTATCACAGGGAAGAAGGCGAAATCTTCTTCCAGGGTAGACAGGTCAATTTTGCTGCCCCTATTGAAGCGCGTCGGGCGGGTATAGAAACCATCTACCAGGACTTGGCATTGGCGCAGAATTTACATGTAGCGGCCAACATTTTTCTGGGACGCGAACTCAAAAAGCGTTATCTGGGTGGCATCATTCGTACCCTCGACGAAGAGTACATGATGGCTGAATCCCAAAAAGTGTTGGATACATTGGATATTCACATTCCTAATTTCAGTCAACAGATTGAATATCTCTCCGGCGGTCAGCGTCAGGCGGTTGCCATCGCCCGCGCAGTCTACTGGAACGCCAAATTCATCATCATGGATGAACCCACCAATAATCTTGGCGTTATCGAACAGCGCAAAGTGCTGGAACTCATCCGCAAACTGCGCGAACAGGCGGTTCCGGTCATTCTCATCAGCCACACCATGCCCGACGTGTTTGCTGTGTCAGACCGGATTGTCGTCATGCACCGGGGGCACAAAGTCACTGAAAAGCGCACCGCCGATACCAACAGTCAGGAAATCGTGCAGTACATGGTCGGCGCATTGGACGATACACGCGAAACCGCCGCCCCAAATTAGCCCGATCTTGCGTAGGGGAGGGTCTGCGACCCTCCCTCGGTTGCCCATCAGGTCGAATTGCGCGGTATCAAATGATACGGACTTTCGAACACGCGCCGGGGACCAAGATCGGGATTATCAATCCGCTCAAATAACGCACTCGCCATTTTCAAACCGATGTCGCGCGGATTCTGCGCGATAGTCGTCAGCGTCGGACGCACAATCGTCGCTTCTGGAATATCGTCAAACCCCAGCACGGCCACATCCTCAGGAACCGAATAACCCGCCTCTTGCAGCGCTAGAATGACACCGATTGCCATCAGATCATTGAGTACCACCAGCGCCGAAGGCATTTTGCCACCCTCGATTAATGCGTTAACGGCTCTTCGTCCCCCCTCCAGCGTAAAATCGCCCTCCTGCAAATGACGTGGGTCAATGAACAGGTTGTGTTCCTGCATGGCCTGCTGGAAACCGCGCCAGCGGCGTGGCCCCGGCGGATAATAATCGGGTACGCCGATATACCCGATACTCGTGTAACCCCGTTCCTCGATCAGCCAGCCCGTCGCCTCGTGAATAGCCCGTTCATCATCCAGATAAACCGCATCAATAGCCGGATGTTCCACATGGATACCCAGCATCACAAACGGAATATGCGTCCGCGAGACATACTCGTCCAGCTCGTCGGAAGTCAGGCGGATGGGAACCATCATCACGCCATCCACGCCGCGCCCCAGTACGATTTCGCAAAAATGCTTTTCATTCTCGTAAATATGATCGCTGTTGGAAATAACCACTTCATAATCATGCTGGCGCGCGACATCCTGCACCGCCCGCGCCATCGTATGATAAAAGCCGTTCGAAATATCAGCGATCAACAGCGCCACTGTCTGTGTCTTTTGTGTCCGCAGACTCCGCGCCACCATATTCGGGCGGTAGCCGAGTTGGTCAACCGCCGCCATCACCTTTTGCCGGGTCTCCTCACTGATAGGGATACTCGTATTGTTGTTGTTCAGAACGCGCGAAACCGTTGGCTGTGATACACCTGCCAGTGTAGCGACATCATGCATAGTCGGCAGTTTATTGAGCTTTGACAAAGGCTTTCCCATCAGCGTATTGTGTTCCCCCATTTGCAGAAATCGAATACATACACTAAATCACGCAAAGAATCATTTAATAGATCAATTTTGAATTCCATTGGATTATAACCTTATTCGTAACAAAATAGAACACTCGACAAAGAAACAAATTGCAATGAATTCGATTGCATATCGTACATTTTATCCAGACCAACTGCTTGACAGATCGAATGGTACATGTTTTAATACGTTTGTCTGCATACGATTTCATAAAAATTTTTACGTCAAATAGTGGTTGATTTTTTGGATAATCTTTGTGTCTAAACGAAATGGGCGCATGAAAGCAGCCCCGGTCACGATGCAGGATGTAGCGCGGCGAGCAGGTGTCTCCCAAAGTACCGTTTCGCGCGTGTTGAGCAAATCAGCATCCGCAGTGCCCATTAGCAAAGATACCCACAATAAGGTCATGATGGCGATTGAAGAACTCGGCTACCATCGCAACCTTACAGCCAGCAGCCTGCGCCACCAGCGCACCTTCATGATCGCCGTCATGGTCGCAGACATCTCCAACTCCTTTTACCACTCCATTACACGCGCTATCCAGGATGTCGCTATCCAATACGGTTACGATGTCCTGATCGCCAATTCTGATCATGTTTACGCCAACGAGAAGCAGTTTTGCCGTGCCATGATGCGCCGCCCGGTGGATGGAATCATCATGATCCCCTACCATCTGACCTCAGATGAGATTGAAGAGGTTATCCAGCGCACAGGCGCATGGGTCACCGGTCTGGGCGTGCATATCGACCACCCTGCCGTTGATACCGTCTGGTGCGACGATGGACAGGCGACTTATGACACGGTTCAATGGCTCATTGAGCAAAAAGGGTACACCGAGATCGCCTATATCCGTGTCCCCCTTTCCTATCCACCCGGTCAACGTCGCTTCAATGCTTACCAGCAGGCTATGAAAGATGCCCACTTGCCCATTCATTCCGATTGGGTGCAGGAAGGGGATTTTTCCATAGAGAGTGGACAGAAAACAACCAGAGTCATGCTCAGCTCAAAACATCCACCGCGCGCTATCGTCGCCTGCAACGATTTGATGGCAGTGGGGGCAATCAATGTTGCTCTCGATATGAATTTTCGTATTCCCGAAGATATCGCCATTGTCGGATTTGATGATATTCCAATGGCATCTTTGATACGCCCTTCGCTCACAACCATCGCCCAGTTTCCCGCTGACATCGGCAAGAAATTGGCGGAACTGCTTTTTAAGCGTCTTGTGGGCGGTGAAACAGGGCCAGCTTACAGGTATGAGATTCCGCTCCAGTTGATTGAACGTCAATCGGCTTGAGTGGTTGAGTATCGCATTGGAAATAAAGAATGGTTAGGGACTGCGGACACAGCCCTAACCATCCAATCGATACGCTCCCAGTGCTCGTCTTAATAGAACAGGAAGGGAGGCGAAATAAGTATAGATATAAAAAGATGATCTGCATATGGAGATTCGTATTTTTATTGAATCAGGAGCAAACAAATGTTCAAGCGATCAACCTTAATAGGTCTCACCTTAGTATTACTCGCTCTAGGGCTGGTTTTTTCAATTTCGATCGTCAGCGTTGGCGCTCAGGATGCCACCGCTACACCTTTACCTGTGCCCAGTGCTACCCCAGCTATATCTGAACTCGGTACTGGCGGTACCCATCTTGCCTTCTGGAATGGTTTGACTGGCTCTGATGGCGCGACAATGGCATCCATGCTGACTAACTTCATCGCAGCCCATCCGGAAATCTCCATCACTATGGAAGTGATTCCGTGGGACCCGCTATATACCAAGATGCAAGCAGCATTTGTTGCCGGTACCCCACCGGATGTCTTCATCCTCCATTCGGCTCAAATTCCGCAGTTCGCCAGCTACGGCGTACTCATGGACCTGAGCAGTTGGTACACCGATAAAGGTGGCTGGTTCCCCACGGACGATATATCCCCCATTACTCGCGCTGGTATGGATTACCAGGGTGGCACCTATGCTATTCCCCTGGACAATCATGGCCGTGGTCTGTGGATCAATAAGAATATGTTCGAGGCCGCTGGCATCAGCACCGACCCTGCTACCGCCCCCACCACCTATGAAGGCTGGGTTGAGCTGTTCCAAAAATTGACGCTGGATGCCAATGGCAAGAACGCCGCCGATCCTGCTTTCGACCCAAATAACATCGTGCAGTATGGATTTTCAGTAGAGGAATGGGCGCGCGTCAACTTCATGGCGGCATTGGTACAGAATGGTGGAAACTGGCTGAGCGAAGACGGCAAGACCATCACCATCAATTCAGAGGCCGGTGTCAAGGCTCTCCAGCAGTGGGTTGACCTGGCGCTAAAATATCACGTTGCAGCAACTCCGGGTGGTTATAACAGTTGGACCGCCTTCGCGGCGGGTGGCCTCGCTATCATCCCAACGGGTACATGGTTCCGTAATTACGCTGCTACCCTGACCGATATTGACAGCATGGCCTGGCCGACCGTCACGTTCGGCGAGAAGAAGGCCGCTTACATGGGCATTCATACCTGGATGGTCCCTGCCACCTTAGAGGGTGACAAACTGGCTGCGGTTCAGACTTTGATTCAATGGATGAGTGACAATCAGGTTCAGTGGGCAGCCTCTGGTCAGGTACCAGCGCGGCTCTCAGCACAGGCAGCTCTGGATCCAGTGAACTATCCTTCCAATATTCTCCTCGGCAAAGAACTCGCCGAATACGGTGTTCTGGATTGGCAGACACCGGTTATCACCGACATGTTTGCGGCAATCGACCCTGAACTCAGTGCTGCACTCAATGGTCAGAAGACAGCCCAGCAGGCGCTCGATGATGCCGCTGCTCGTATGCAGCAGGCACTTGATCGCTCCAGCTAGGTAATCGACTTTCATACAATCGAGGGGTGAGTGAATAACTTGCCCCTCACCTATACTTAAAGAATGTTTTCTAAAAAACCCTGGTTTTGGATAAATGATTTGGATGGGTCGTTAGTTCAGAGTTGTTCGTTTTTAGTCTTTTTCTCGCCTGCTAACAATGAATGACTAACAACTAAAAACCAATTTTTGATGGTGCGTTTGTAGCCACAAAGTTAGTCGAGGAATATCTATCATGTCCGATATAGCTGCAACAACGCCGGAGACCGCAGTCTCCAAACGGGGGGCGATCCAGATGCGATTGCGCACCCGCGAAGCTCTGGCCGCCTATCTGTTTCTGGCTCCGTTTCTTATCTTCTTTCTCGTCTTCGTGGTCAGAGCTGTAATTACCGCGGTCGGCATGAGCTTTTACGACTGGCAAATTCTTAAACCCGTACATCCATATATTGGCTTAGAAAACTACCAGGAATTACTCGGCGACTATGTCTGGTGGATTGCCGTCAAAAACACTATTATTTTCACAGTTTTGACGGTTGTGGGTACGACTAGTGTCGCGTTGCTGTCTGCGGTGGCTGTTACCCAGCCGGTCAAAGGTGCAGGCTTTTTCCGCGTTTTGCTCTATATGCCGCAGCTCTTATCAGTCGGCGTGGTCGGCCTGACCTGGGTCTGGTTATTGAGTAGTCAGTTTGGCGTTGTCAATTATGGGCTTAGTTTCTTGGGCATTCGCCCGGTGAACTGGTTAGGCGATGAGAACCTCGTCATCCCCGCCCTCAGTCTGACCACCATCTGGTGGGGCTTTGGTTTCCCCATGTTGATATTCATCGCGGGGTTGCAGGGCATACCGGATCATCTGTATGAGGCAGCACGCATCGATGGCGCGAATGGTCGTCAATTGTTTTTCTATATCACTCTGCCCTTGCTGCGTCCCACCATCCTGTTTGTGACGGTCACTGGTGTTATTTCGCATTTTCAGGTCTTCGGTCAGCCTTTTCTGATGACGGCTGGCGGACCGGGACGCGCATCGTATACTGTGATCTTTTACCTCTATCAAATCGCATGGCAATCTTTCCGTATGGGCTATGGCGCGGCGGTAGCCGTGGTGCTGGCAGCCATTATGGCCGTTTTTACCCTCGTTCAATTCAAACTTCTTGGTCAGCGTGTTGACTATTAATGAAGGAAACCTGAGATGAATATCCGACAAAGCCATGTTTATCGCCATCTGTTGACGTATGTTTTCTTAGCCGTCATGGGACTCTTTGTTTTGTTGCCCTTACTTATTATCTTCTCGCAGTCCTTGATGACCAACCAGCAGGTAAATCACTGGCCGCCGCCGATCATTCCAGCGACGCCAATACTCGACAACTACAATCAGGTTTTCACGCAGCCTGACCTGAAACTGGCGATCTGGCTGGGGAACAGTGTATATGCGGCGACGGCTTATTCATTGGCTGTCCTTCTCATTTGCACGCCGGCTGCTTATGCTTTCGCACGGCTGACATTTCCGGGTAAAAACGTCCTGTTTGGTCTTCTTCTCATAACCGTTATGATTCCCTCGCAGGTGACTCTTATTCCCAATTTCCTGCTCATGAAAGATTTGAAGTTCCTCGACACCTTCAATGCCCTCATATGGCCGGGGGCGGCCAACGTATTCGGAGTTTTCCTGCTGCGCCAGTTTTTCCAGGCAATTCCTCAGGAGTTAGAAGAAGCCGCCATTCTGGATGGCGCGAGCTATTGGGGGCGTTTCCGCCACGTCGTTCTGCCGCTGTCGACCAACGCCGTAACGGCACTGGCTATTCTGGTTTTTCTCGGTCACTACAACGATCTGCTCTGGCCATTTATCACCATGAACAGTCTGGAAAAGCGAACCCTGCCCGTCGGTTTGCAGATTCTCAACTCGTCCTACGCCGGCCAGTTCCGCCCATTGGTGTTGGCTGGTGCAGTATTTGCTACCGTTCCAGTCGTAATCTTCTACATCATCTTTCAACGTCGCATCATCAAGGGTGTAACCATGACGGGAATGGGCGGACGCTAAAAACCCGCTCCCATCCGTCTTTTAGGAAAATCTATTATGCGCTTACAGCATTCGTTAGCGGGATCGTGGCTCCTTCAACTCGATCCTGAGGGAACTGTCCATGTGAATAACCTGAACCCGGATCGCCCGATTCAGGTTCCCATGCCCTTGCAGGCCGCCTATCCCGAACTGGAACGGTACAGCGGTTATGCCTGGTACATCCGTGACATCGATTTAGACGACCAGTGGTTGCAGGGCGAAATTCTGCTGACCTTTGGCGCTGTCGATTACTGGTGTCAGGTTTACATCAACGGTCAGTGTATTGGCGAGCATGAAGGCGGCTATACCGCTTTCACCCTGCCCATTCGCCAGCATGTTCACGCGGGTAAGAATCAACTTGCCGTGCGTGTATATGACACGCCCTACACAGGCATGATCGTCCCGCGCTGGTACGACGAACCCGAACAGCCTGCCTTCCCGCCCTTCGACCCGACACAAATTCCGCATGGCAAGCAGTCCTGGTATCTGGATGCCAGCGGCCTCTGGCAGGATGTCACCCTGACAGCCGTTCCATCCGCTTATATCGATCAGGTACAGATTATTCCCACCATCAGCGGAAAAGCGACCATCGCGATCAGCATGGCAGGTGATTTGAACGCTCTCGGCGGCACATTACACGCGACTGTTGATGGCCTTACGGCGGATGCGCAGTTGGTTGTAGGTCAATCGGATTATGAGCTGACCCTCACAGTCAGCAATCCGCGTCTCTGGACACCCGAAACACCAAACCTCTATACAGCGGAAATCACGTCTGGCACGGATAGTAAAAGTGTACGTTTCGGTTTCCGTGAAATCGGGCTGAAAAATGGGCAGTTGATCCTCAACGGCGAACCACTTTTCCTGCTGTCGGCGCTCGATCAGGACATGTATCCCGATACGATTTACACCGTTCCCTCCGAAGCCTTTTTGCGCGACGAATTCCAGAAAGCCAAAGAACTCGGCCTGAACTGCTTGCGCTGCCACATCAAACCGCCTGATCCGCTCTACATGGAACTGGCGGATGAAATGGGCTTGCTGCTGTGGATAGAAATTCCCTCATGGCGCACCTTCACCGTCAAAACGGCCTTGCAGCACTCGCGCTTCAATGTCACAGACGACATCAGAGCGCGTGCCCTGCAAACCCTTCGCGAAATGATCGTGCGGGATTTTAACCATCCCTCGCTCGTCATCTGGACGATTGTCAACGAAGATTGGGGCACCACCGTTCAACTGAGTCCTGCTGATCGTGCCTGGTTAGCCGAGATGTACGACACCTGCAAAGCCCTTGACCCGACTCGTCTCGTGGTCGATAACTCGGCCTGCTTGACCAATCTCCACGTCAAAAGTGACTTGGACGATTATCATATTTACACCAATATCCCCGATCAGGCGCACTTTTTCGAGCAGTTCCTTGAAAATTTCAGCCGCCGCGCCGGATGGTCATACACCTATCACGGCGATGCTGTCCGTACTGGCGAAGAAGCGCTTATTCTCTCGGAATTTGGCAACTGGGGCTTGCCCTCGGTAGAGGCTCTGCGTGAAAAAGATGGCAGTTTGCCAGATTGGTTCAAACTCGGCCCCTGGTGGTCGGGATGGGAAGGTGAACCCGGCTGGCCGAGAGGCGTTCTGGAACGCTTCGAAAGTCTCGGTCTGAAAGCCATCTGGGGCGATTACGAATCCTTCGCCAAAGCCTCGCAGTGGCATCAGTTCCACGCCATGAAATACGAGATCGAAATCATGCGCCGCCAGCCCGCTCTATCCGGTTATGTCATCACCGAATTGAGCGACATTTACTGGGAAAGCAATGGCCTGATGGATTTTGACCGGGGCAAAAAGGTTTATCACGATTTGTTCGCCTCGGTGAATACGCCGGATGTCCTCATGCCGCGCCTTCCCCGCTACGCCTCATGGGATGACCAGCCGCTCAACCTTCAGGTCTTCGGTTCGCATTACAGCAGCGCGGATTGGTCAAACGCCAAACTCAAAGTCACGCTCAACAATCAATCCAGCGAGAAAGCCATTCCGGCGCTGTCGCGCGGTTCAATTGCCGATTGGGGCGTTCAGGAATTGCGCTTTGCCCCCACCACGCGAACCAGCACCCAGCGCGTAAGACTGTCGCTGGCGAACAGCACATCGCTGGCGAAAAATGATGTCGATGTATTGGTACTGCCTTCCAGCGCACGACAGGCCGCTTATAAAGGCCAGTTAGCCGTCGAAACCGTCAGCGATGCGCTCATGGGCATCAGCGACAAAAATCAATCGCTTGCCGCCATGTTGCAGACTCACGGCTATTCAGTCAATCGCAGCCTCGCATCCGGCGCAGTTGCTGTCACCACCTATCCTACGGAAAATGAACTCCGTTTCGTCCGTGAGGGCGGCAAAATGCTCTATATCAGCAGCGGTGTTGGCCCCTTCTTCTGGTGGGAAGGACGCGGCGGCGTATACAGCGGCAATTGGATGACCAGTTTTAGCTGGCTCCGCCCGGATGTATTCAAACGGTT
>JBGAGR010000049.1:0-32747 GCA_044226645.1 Aggregatilineales bacterium | reverse complement strand
ATCATGAGATGTACTGCTCGTGGTTCAAGGAAGGACATTCTCGTGCCGGTATCTCCACCTTGCGCGGGGCAATGCCTCCCGGCTCACATCGGGCGGAAGATGTGGCGCGAAAGATTCGCATCGAATTGGAAGAACGCGGATTGCACAAAGAGCCGCTGGGCGTGGATGTGATTGAGCCGCCTGTATTTTTCGCCCTGCAAAAAGAAGGTATCACCGTTGTTGATGGTCAACAACTGATGCAGGATGCGCGCGTCATCAAAACGCAGGATGAAATCGCATTACTTTCGCAAGCCTGCGCAATGGTGGATGCCGCCTACGACGAACTGTATCAGTTCATGCGCCCCGGTATGCGCGAAAATGAGTGCGTCGGATTGGTCAATCAGGTGCTTTACAGCCTCGGCTCCGAGCATGTAGAAGGGGTCAACGCGATTTCCGGTGAGCGGTGCAGCCCTCACCCGCATATCTTCAGTGACCGAATGCTGCGCCCCGGCGATCTGGCCTTCTTTGACATCCTGCACAGTTACATGGGTTATCGCACCTGCTATTACCGCACACTGGCAGTAGGCTCGGCTTCGCAATCGCAGATCGATGCCTACAAACGCTGCCGCTATTACCTCGATGTCGCCATTGATGCCATTAAGCCCGGTGTCACGACAGCCGATGTCGTCAAGCTGTGGCCTAAGGCGGAAGAGTTCGGCGTTGCCAATGAAGAACTCGCCTTTGCCTTGCAGTACGGTCACGGCGTTGGTCTGGCAATCTGGGAAAAGCCAGTCTTCAGCCGAACGCGCTTCCCAGCCGAAAAACTGATGGTGGTCGGCAAGAAATATTACACCGCCACTGGCCCACTCCCGGAAACCCGTGAAACACAATCGCACAAGAATATTGATTACACGGGCGTGGATTATGGCGGCGCGGGTTTACCGTAGGGAATAATCTTGGCTAAAGACGTTATCATGCCTGCGCTCGGTATGGCGCAGGAAACTGGCAAACTCCTTCAGTGGCTCAAATCCCCCGGTGATTCGGTCACTAAGGGTGAGCCGTTGATGGAAATCGAAACTGACAAAACGACGGTTGAGATCGAAGCGCCTGCTACCGGAGTGCTTGCCAATGTCACCGCGCAGGTGGGTGATGATATTCCGGTGGGTCAGCGGATTGCGATCATCCTCGCGCCCGGTGAGTCGGCTCCGGCATTGCCAACCGCACAGACAGCGGCAGCTTCACCGATGCCAGCGTCATCGGTCATCAGAGCGACCCCGGTTGCGCAGCGCATCGCGGCTGAAAATAAGGTTGATCTGTCGCAAGTCAGATTGTCGGGGGATCGAGTACAGAAAGAGGATGTTCTAGCGTACCTTGCTTCACAGCAAAAGGTGAGCAATGGTCGCCTGCTGGCCTCGCCTAAAGCGCGGCGGTTGGCGCAGGAACAGGGAATTGATCTGCACCGTGTGACGGGCAGTGGGCCAGATGGCGCGGTATTGGCTGACGATGTGCTGGCAGCGGTGAGCGCTGTCAAGGTTCCGGTTGGTTCTGCCCCGGCAGCTTCGAGCGAGACAATGGCAGTCAGCCGCGTCTGGCAGATTATGGCTGATCGTATCAGTCAGGCATGGACGACCATCCCGCATTTCTATCTGATTCGGGAAGTCAACGCGACGCGCCTCAAGCAGTGGTTGACCGAAGTCCGTGAACGCTCGACTGAGAAAATTACCATTACCGATCTGCTGGTCAAGCTGACATCGGCGGCACTGCGACAGCATCCCCGGCTCAATGCTTCGTGGTTGAACGGCGGGATTGTGTTGAATCCAAATATCAACATTGGTATCGCCGTCGCCGTTGAGGATGGTTTGCTGGTTCCGGTCATTCATGACAGCGACGAATTAGGAATTAGCCAATTGGCAGCCCGACGCACCGCCCTTGTGGGGAAGACGCAATCCGGCAAACTTGCGCCAGATGACCTGAGCGGCGGTACGTTCACCATCAGCAATCTGGGGATGTACGGCGTAGATGCCTTCAATGCCATCGTCAATCCGCCACAGGCCGCGATTCTGGCAGTGGGGCGTATCGTAGATCGTGTCGTGCCTGTAGATGGTCAACCTTCCGTCCAGCCGATTTTGACCCTGAGCCTGTCGTGCGATCATCGCGTCGTGGACGGCGTACGAGGCGCTCAATTCTTGCAAACACTGGCTGATCTGATTGAAAATCCGCTGCGGATGTGGGATTAAAAATTACCTGTAGAAGAATGACTTTGTTTTGAAATGACCCGATAGAGGAGAGGCGAATGGCATCAAGACATCTTGTCCGCACTGCCGATCAGGAAGATTTCAAAGTTCCACCTGCCTATGAAAAGATCAGCAGTGGTTTTCGGCGCTGGTGCATCGTGGATGGCCCAGGCGGGTCGGTGCATCAGGAATTCGCTATCTGCGAACTTGCCCCCGGCGGCAGTATCAACACGCATCTGCATACTTTCGAAGAGCAAATTTATGTCCTCGAAGGTGAAGTTATCTGCGAGACAACCGATGGTACGTATGCACTCGTGCCGGGTGATTATGGCGTGATACATGTGTCCGCCCCACACGCTTTCCGCAATGAGGGCAATACGCGGGTTCGCTGGGCGGAGTCCCTTGCGCCGCAGCCGCGTCTGGATGGGGACGGTGATGTGTACCCGGTGGCTACTCTTCCGAAAGTCGAACCGATCAAGGTCGATGCGCGTGATCCCCGCACCCGCTCATTCGGTCATATTGCTCCGGTGAACATGGAACCAAGCCAACAAACGCAGGATAAGCTGGCGGCATCCGCCAGTATGCGCACAGCGCTGCTGGTCTACAGCGGCATCACCGTCAAGATGATGGTGGATACCGACCTCGGCGCACAGCTTGCCACGCTGTTTATGGTGCAGTATGAGCCGCGCGGCTGGGCGAGTCCGCATGACCATCCCTTAGAGGAGACTTATCTCATCCTCGAAGGTGAAGTCGCAGCCATGTTCGACGGCGTGGAATATCATCTCAAAGCAGGTGACTGCGCCTGGTCAGGTGTCGGCTGCGTCCATGCCTTCCGCAATGAGACCGATGGCATTGTGCGTTGGCTGGAGAATCAAGTGCCGCAACCCCCGCGCCGGCGTGACGGGTGTCAATCTGCGGGTCGATGGTGGACGCATGATGAAATAGAAAGTGTCGAATGACCGATAAAACGCTCATCAAGGACGGTATCGTCCTGACTCTCGATAAAAAAGTCGGCAATTTCCATCAGGCCAATGTGCTCATCGATGGGACGAAAATCGCGGCAGTCGGCGAGGATGTCACGGCAGAAGACGCGCAGATCATCGACGCATCCGACATGATCGTTATGCCGGGCTTTGTCGACACGCATCGCCACCTTTGGGAGGGCATTCTTCGCAACATCGGCAGCATTATTCCCTTAGAAGGGGATGCGAGCTATCCATCATTTATTCTCAATACGCTGGCTCCGGTTTATCGTCCTGAGGATGCCTATATCGGGAATCTGGTTGGCCTGTATGGCGCGATTGATGCCGGGATTACAACCATTCTGGATTGGTCGCATATTCAGGCCACGCGCGAACATGGTGACGCGGTGATTAAAGCCTTGCAGGAGTCGGGCATACGTGCCGTATTCGCCTATGGCTATCCCTGGTGGAAAGAACCGGATGTACAGCAGGATGAGTGGATTCGCCAGATCGTCAAACAATATTTTTCTTCCAAAGATCAATTACTGACATTTGCGCTTGCACCTGCTGGGCCGGAGTTCACCTCATTCGAGGTAGCGAAGGCGCAGTGGGCATTAGCACGAGAGCTGGGAGCGCGGATCACGGTGCATGTCGGAGTGGGAACGGCTGGTAAGCAGGGAAAACTCGCTCAAATGGGCAGGGAAGGTCTGCTCAAAGACGATACAACCTACATCCACTGCACAACACTCAGTGATGAGGAAATCAAAATGATCGCGGACACAGGCGGGACGATCTCGATTTCCGCGTCCACCGAAATGATGATGGGACACGGACTGCCGCCTATCCAAAAGTTTCTGGACTGCGGCCTGCGCCCCAGCCTGAGTGTTGATGCGGAAACCAATATGCCCGGTAGTATGTTCACCCAGATGCGGACAGTTCATTCCCTTCAGCGAACGATGCACTTTGAGAAGAAGCTGGCACGGAAGGGTGGTCTGCCTCCGGTCTTAACCGCGCGTGAGGTGCTTGATTTTGCCACGGTAGAAGGCGCACGAGCGAACGGTCTGCTCGATCAGACAGGAACGCTGACACCGGGCAAACAGGCCGATTTGATTCTGCTTCGCGCTGACCTCCCGAATATCCTCCCGGTCAACGATCCCATCAGCGCGGTCACATGGGGAATGGACACCAGCAATGTCGACTCGGTTTTCGTGGCTGGCAAAGCGCTCAAGCGTGATGGGAAGCTCCTGAATGTCGATCTGAATCACCTGATGCAAAAAGCTTATGAGGCACGCGATTATGTTATTGCCAAGTCCGGCTTCAAGCTGCCTTCGATTGAGAAACAATCATGATGCGAAATAAGACGCAGAATCCAATCCTCACCTCGATTGTCGTTTCATCGCGTTATCTTTCCGTGTGGGTGGCTATCGGGCTGCTCCTGATTACCTGTTTGTGGCTCGCGCCCGAAACGCTGTCTCGTACCTCCTTCAGTTCGGTCATGCCGCTCACTTCTTTTCTGGCGCTGGCGGCGCTGGGGCAGATGCTGGTAATTATGACCGGCGGAATCGACTTATCCACCCCCTCCGTGATGACACTGGCGGCCCTCATGGTTGTCGGATTCTCCGGCGGCTCTGATGACCGCATCGTTCTGGCGATTGTGCTGTCGCTAGGTGTTTCCTTTGTGATCGGCGTGATCTCCGGCGTGGCAGTAGGTATCCTGAAGTTAAATGCCCTCATCGTGACGTTGGCTGCAAACCAGATTGTCTACGGTCTGACGCTGGCCTATGCCGATACGATTCCCCGCGAAGCCGCTGTGCCACCGAGTTTTTCGGCATGGGTTCATGCACCACTGCTGGGTTCAACGACTGTCGTATGGGCGGGAATTGCTGCCTCGGTGCTGCTGGTTTTGCTGTTCCGCTATTCTGAAGTGGGACGCAAGTTTCAATCAGTTGGCGCGAATCCCACCGCCGCCTGGATTCTCGGATTGCAGGTCAACATCTATGTCGTTCTGGCACACGCCGCCGCCTGTGTGATCTATGGACTGAATGGCATTTTGCTGGCGGGTTTTCTGCAAAGCCCCAGTCTGGTGTTGGGTCAGCCTTATCTTTTGGGGCCCATCGCGGCGGTGGTCATTGGTGGAGCTTCGCTCAATGGCGGGCTGGCCAATGCAATCTCCACCTGGGCAGCAGCCTTCTTCCTTGTTTTGTTAAGCCAACTACTGCGGGTTCTGGGACTTCCCACAGCCCTGCAATTTGTCGTTTTCGGCATCGCGATCATTGGTGGCATGGTCATTTCAGGTGATCGCATTGTCACCCTGATCGAAAATTCACTCATGGGTCTTTCGCGATTCAGAGTGAAAGACGATGAAGAAATGAAAGGAGGTGCTGAGTCTCTGTGATCGAAACTCAGGAATCACAGTCGAAAGCTAAAAAATTCAACCAATCGTATTGCTCGATTAAATGGATTTAGAGGAGAAAATAATGAAACGTTTATTCATGATAACGATGGTGATAGCCCTGCTGCTCATCGCTGCCACGTCCAGCGTGTTGGTGGGAAAAGCTCAGGACGCAACTCCGGAAGCGACCCCGGATGCATATGGCGAACAGTACGATGTCGATCCCGCCGTGCTGACACAGGCCGTCGGTACGACAGAAGGCATACCGGACATTGCGTTGGCAGCCTTCCATCGTGCTGCGCTTCCGGTTGACGACGCGATGATGGCGTTAGCTGTCAAGTGCTGGAAAGACAAGATTTGCGATACCGGCACAGGTGGCCCGCTTACCGTTGCCCTTGCTGACGGCTTCGGCGAAAACTTCTGGCGGCAAATGACACACATGGAATTCGTTCTTCAGGCACTGACCTATCCGGAAATCGGCAAGATCATTTATGTAACATCGTTGGGTGATACCGCCCGCTCGATCACGGACTTCAAGAGCCTTGTGGCGCAGCACGTTGATATTATCATCGGCTTCCCCGATGCGGGTGATGCCCTGCTGCCCGCCGTCCGTGATGCGACGGATGCTGGAATAATCTACATTACCCATTCCTACGGCAAAATTGGCGAACCGGGCAAGGATTATCCGACATTTGTTGCGGAAGATGTCTGCAAGCTTGGTCAACTCTTTGCCGAGACCATGAACAACGAAGTGGGCAGCGGCAAGATCGCATTCCTGGGCGGTACACCCGGTAATGCCCTCTCAGCCTACTGGCAGTCCTGCGAAGAGCCAGCTCTCAATTCAGATATAAGCGTGGTCGGCAAGGCGGATACCAGTTGGACGCAGCAGGGCGTTCTGGAAGCCGTCTCCGGTCTCATCAGCCAGAACCCGGACATCAAGGGGTACAGCTATGAAGCCGCAGACTCGTTCCTCGGCGGAGTACGTGCTTACCAGGCCGCAAATCTGCCGCTGGACATCGTTCTGACCCTGCGCACCGATGAGATGAGCCTGTTCTGCGAGTGGGAGAAGATTGACAACCCGAACTTCAAGGTCTTCTATGCATCGGGCGGCAACTACCAGTCACGCATTGCCCTCACAGCAGCCATGATGAAACTCAAAGGCTATGAACTCCCGGTAGATGGAATCATCCTGCCCACCGTCATGCGTCAGCTCACGAAGGGGACTTGCAATCCGGATGTTCCGCAGGAAGCGTCAGTTTCATCGCTGATTCCAATCCCAATCTTCCAACAGATGGGCGGGTAATCGTATCACTAGCTGAAAGCAATTCCGAGGAAAGCGTCAGGTATGTCAACAGAGAATCAACAACTGGTACTTGAACTTCAAAAAGTCTCCAAACAGTATGGCACTGTGCAAGCGCTGTCCGGGGTCAGTCTGGATTGTCGCGCGGGCGAGATTCATGCTGTTGTAGGAGAGAATGGTTCAGGGAAATCGACGCTTCTCGGAATTGCCAGCGGCTTTGTAAAACCGGATTACGGAGTCGTACTCATCGGTGGAAAACGACTCCACAAAGACTCCCCAGCCGAGGCGCGTAACCTCGGTCTGGGGATGGCCTATCAGGATAACTCTCAGGTAGCCATGCTATCGGTCAAAGAGAATTTATTTCTGTCAGTGCCGCCCAAAGAAAGACCCGTCTACTGGCGCATGAAAAAGTGGGCGCGCGAACTCCTTGCTGAATATGGATTGGATTTATTCCCGGATGCGCCTACGGCTTACCTTACGCAGGCGCAGCGCCAGTTATTTGAGGTTGTTAAGGCACTGATGGGGAATCCCAAAGTGCTTTTACTGGACGAACCAACGACGGCTCTTGGGCCAGCGGAAGTGGAAATTCTGCACGACACGGTTCGGGCTTGTTCCCGTCGCGGTGTCGGTGTTGTTTATGTCAGTCATCGCCTGCCCGAAGTGTTGTCGGTAGCAGACCGTGTTACGGTGTTACGGGATGGACAAGGGCAGGGCACCTACGAAGCGCAGGATATGGAAGAAGATGAACTGGTATCGTTAATGATTGGTCGCTCATTCCAATCAGCATTCCCGGCGAAAACTGACGAAAATGCGGAATCCGAAAGCGTTTTGATGCTGACGGGTTTTCAAGGCCCTCTGTTTGGGCCGATCAACCTGACCGTGAAGCGTGGCGAGATTCTCGGTCTGGCTGGCGCGGAAGGCAACGGACAGGGTGAATTCTTCCGATGCCTGTCCGGTCAAATCCCACCCAAAGCGGGTCTGGTGATGTGCAGCGGCAAGGAATTAACCCTCATCACGCCTTCGGATGCCATCAACGCAGGTATCCTGATTCTGTCCGGTGATCGCAAACGCGAGTCACTATTCCCCGTCTTAGGCGTGAGAAACAATGCCACCATTCAGGTTTTGGAGAAATTTAGTCGTCTGGGGTGGGTCAGTCGCACGAACGAATCCAAAACCGTCAATGAGATGGTCGCAAAACTCAATGTTCGCACACCCTCCCTCGAACAGCCTGTGCAATATTTGTCGGGTGGCAATCAGCAAAAGGTAGCGCTGACACGCACCCACCTCCATGAAAATGTCAATGTCATCCTGGCTTATGAGCCAACACAGGGTGTGGATGCAGGGGCGCGTCTCGACATTTATGAAGCATTACGCGCCAGAGCGGCAGCGGGTGCAGCGGTCATCGTAAAATCGAGCGACCCGCTTGAGTTGACTGGTTTGTGTGATCGTGTAGTGGTGATGTCGCGCGGGCAGATTGTCAGCGAGATTCAACGGGCGGATTTGAGTGAAAAGCGGATTATCGAATCTATTGTGGGCGGCATTGGATTTGGCCTGAAAAAGGCGCAGACAGCAGCGACACAGTTGTATCGAGGAGATTGACTATGCTGAATTTCTTTCGGTTTATTCGGCAAAAGATTCGAAATGTCATCCGAGACATCCGTAACGGAAATATGTTGTGGCAGAAATTCAAACACACCTTCCGTGTGCGTATGTGGATGCCTGTTGCCCTGCAAATCATTCTGATTATCATTGTTGGCGGTTATACCGCTGCGCATTCCAAGGCATTTCTCACGCCCTACAACCTGAAGAGTCTGCTGCTGGTCACGCTTCCACTGGCACTGGTAACAATGGCCCAGGTGAATGCCATGCTGGTTGGTTATCTGGACATCTCGGTTGGCTCGACCATGACCATTGGTGTGATTATTGCCTCGTTCATCATCACGGATGATGCATCGCCCGCTACGATTTTGCTCGGCGGCCTGGCGATCATTGTTGCAGGCGCGTTGATTGGTTTGTTCAATGCGACGCTGGTGCGCTGGGTAAAGCTGCCGTCGATTATTGCGACTCTCGCCACCCTCAGCATTCTCGATGGAATTTCACTCACGCTTCGCCCGATTGCCAAAGGTCTCATTAGCTCCGATTTCCTCAGCAGCATAACGCAGACAGTTGGCTTCGTACCGATTGCCTTCATTCTGCTGGTCATTGTTGCCAGCCTCTGGGACTTTTTGCTGTACGCTACTCCCGCTGGTTTATCCCTGCGTGCAGTCGGTCACGACGCACAGGCGACCCGTCGCCTCGGCGCACATACCACACGGACTCGTGTCGGCGCACTGGTGCTCGCTGGCGTGATGGCTGCTGTGGGTTCATTCTTTCTTGCTGCGCAGGTGGGCGTTGGCGATCCCCGCGCGGGTTCCAGCTATGCACTCACCAGTATTACTGCGGCGGTATTGGGCGGAACCAGTCTCGCGGGTGGACGGGGTACATTCGTCGGCGCGATTGTATCGTCATTATTTCTCTCACTCATCATCAATATCCTGCCGCTGCTGGGTTTGAGCAATGTCGTCGGGACGATTGCCATCGGTGTATTGATATTGCTCGGCGTGATTCTGTATCAAGTGGGCGACTTGAAAGAAATTGTCAAGCTCAATTACAAACGCTGGCAGCGTCTTACGCGCGGTTCACATCTTAACCAGCTTAAAGATCTGCCCAAAATCTATGTCAGCGATGCCACCACACCACCGCCTGCGGATCGCAAAATTCTCATCAAAGGCGGCACAGTGCTGACGATGGATTCCGAACTCGGTAATTTCAAAAATGCCGATGTGTTGATTCAAGGCAGCAAAATTCTGGCAGTCGGCCCGGATTTGTATGGCAACGGCGCAGAAGTGATCGATGCATCCAACATGATTGTCATGCCCGGATTCGTTGATACCCATCGCCACATCTGGGAGGGATTAATCCGAAACGTTGGAGCTGACATTCCGCTGGAAGGGCGCGACGGCTACATCCGTTATGTATTGGGCAAGTTCGCCCCCTCTTACCGTCCACAGGATGCCTATACCGGGAATCTGGTCAGCCTGCTCGGCGCGCTTGACGCAGGTGTTACGACGCTGCTGGATTGGTCTCACATTCAAGGCTCACCTGAGCATACCGATGCAGTCATCAAAGCCTTGCAGGATTCAGGCATACGCAGTGTCTTTGCCTATGGCTTCCCCTGGTGGGGGGATTGGAATGACCGCCAGCCAAGCTGGTTTGTCCGCGCGGCAAAACAATATTTCACCTCCAAAGATCAACTCCTCACTTACGCGCTCGCCGCGCCGGGACCAGAATTCGTTGATTTTGAAATCGCGCGGGATCATTGGAAACTTGCCCGTGAAGTGGGCGCTCGCATCACCACCCACGTCGGCGTAGGCACCTACGGACAGGAAGGTAAAGTACAGGAGATGGGCGCGGCGGGTTTGCTGCGCAATGACACCACCTACATACACTGTACCACGCTGAACGACACCGAAATTCAGATGATTGTGGACAGTGGGGGAACGGTATCGCTTGCGGCTCCTGTGGAGATGATGATGGGGCACGGTGTACCGCCCGTTCAGAAGTTTCTGGATCGCGGCCTGAAACCCAGTCTGAGCGTCGATGTGGAAACCAATGCTCCCGGCGATATGTTCACCCAGATGCGGTCAATTGCCTCGCTTCAGCATGGACTGTCATATGAGAAACAACTGGCGGGTGAGAAGCGTGTGCCGGATCGCATCACCTCATACGATGTCCTGTCCTATGCAACCATCGAAGGGGCAAAGGCCAACGGCCTCGCTCATAAAACAGGCTCCCTGACCCCCGGCAAAGAAGCCGACCTGATTATGCTGCGTACCGATCGGCCCAACGTTTTTCCGGTCAATGATCCCATTGGAGCCGGTTTTTGTGGCAGGCAAAGCCATGAAACGCGATGGCAAATTGTTGCATATTGATTGGAATGCGATGAAAACGGCGGTCAATGAATCGCGGGATTATGTGGTCAAAAAATCTGGATTTAAGCCTGCGAAGCTTTGACAAATCGGCCTGCAATTGCTGAATCGATCAGACGAATAACATCTCTGATCTTTCCGCTTTTCCGCTGATTGCTCGATGCGGTGTTCTCCTCATCACCGCCGACTGTCGAAGGCGATTTTGCCGAACATCGCTTTCGACTTCTTTTTGTTGGTTTATTCAATCGTTTCCAGCGTAAAAATCATCCCTTCCCCTAACCTTACCTCGTTCCGCTTCATGTAGACTGTGTGGCGAGTTCCGTAGTCTTACACTGCTGTCATACTTTATGGTTCCTATAACCATTGCGTAACAGGCTAAAAGGTGGCATAACTTGGGCTTAAAGATTGGTGGATATAATCCAACTAATTGAACCCTCCATCGTACTGATAAGGTGCGGTGTTTGTCTCGTTTCCGGGTCGTGGCTTGAGGGAGATTAAGTCACTTACCCATTAACCGTAAAGGGAGAAATTTTATGCGTAAAATCGTTTTAGCCGTGCTGGCAGTTTTGATGCTGGCACTCGTGGTTGGCGCTGTAGCCGTTTCGGCACAGGACGCAACCGCCACACCCGTTCCCGAACCCACACTGACCCCCACGCCGCTGCCACCAGTCCTATGCAACCATCGAAGGGGCAAAGGCCAACGGCCTCGCTCATAAAACAGGCTCCCTGACCCCCGGCAAAGAAGCCGACCTGATTATGCTGCGTACCGATCGGCCCAACGTTTTTCCGGTCAATGATCCCATTGGAGCGGTGGTCTGGAGCATGGACACCAGTAATGTCGATTCGGTTTTTGTGGCAGGCAAAGCCATGAAACGCAATGGTAAATTGTTGCATATCGATTGGAACGCGATGAAACAGGCGGTCAATGAATCGCGCGACTATGTTGTTAAAAAGTCTGGATTTAAGTCTGCCAAGCTTTGACAAATCGACCTGCAATCGCTAAATCGTCTTTGACTGTCGAAGACGATTTTGCCGAACACCGCTTTCGACTTTTTGGGGTCTGTTCAATCGTTTCCAGCGTAAAAAACACCCCTTTCCCTGAATTCAACTCATTCCGCTTCATGTAGAGCGCCTACAGAGTTCCACAGTCTTACACCGTTGTCATTCTTTATGGTTCCTATAACCATTGCGTAACAGGCTAAAAGGTGGCATAACTTGGGCTTAAAGATTGGTGGATATAATCCGCTAATTGAACCCTCCATCGTGCTGATAAGGTGCGGTGTTTGACTCGTTTCCGGGTCGTGGCTTGAGGGAAATAAAGTCACTGCCCCATTAACCGTAAAGGGAGAAATTTTATGCGTAAAATCGTTTTAGCTGTGCTGGCAGTTTTGATGCTGGCACTCGTCGTGGGCGCTGTGGCCGTTTCGGCACAGGACGCAACCGCCACACCCGTTCCCGAACCTACATTGACCCCTACGCCGCTGCCCCCAGTCGCATTCGCGCAGCCGATGGCAGAATTTACTGGCGAGTCGGATAATTTCGCCGGGGTTGACCCCACCGGACAGACCATTACTTATTGGCATCAATATAACAGCGCGTATCAACTGTCGGTGATTACCGGGTTGGTCAATGCCTTCAATGCTAATAATCCCTATGGCATCACCGTTAACGCCATTTCACAGGGCGGTTATAACGACATCCGCACTGCCATGAATAACGCCATTGTTTCCGGTGATCTGCCCAATCTGGTGGCAGGCTTCAACAATGATGCCCTGAGCTATGATCTGGACGGCGTAGTGGTGGATTTGAACGCCTACTACAACGATGCCAAATGGGGCTATGCGGGTGACATGGGCGCGGAACTTAATCAGAACATCCTCAATGGCTTCGTCTATAGTGATGGTCGCCGTCTGGGATGGGTCAATCAGGTGTCTGCCGAAGTGATGGTGGTTAATAATGCCGTTCTGAAGGCGGCAGGGGTGGATGGCGTCGACATCACTGGACTCATTCAAGGCTGCTGCCTGTGCAGTCTCGAAGGCTGGTCTGACTGGCGCGGAAGGCGCGGCAGTACAGGGCTACCCGATTATGGCGGATTCGTCACAATTCGAGTCCTTTGTTGCGGGTATTGGTGGCAGCATTTTTACCGATGGCAAATGGGACTTCACCAACGATCAGGTCATCACTGTCCTGCAATTCTGTCAGGATATGTACAAAGAAGGCTGTGCCTACATCCCGCAGGAAAACTTTGGCAATACCAATGATTTCGCGCGCGGCACCAACCCGATGGCGCTGACCAGCACTGCCGGTCTGCCCATCATCAACTATCAAGTCCGCCAATAATGCTGTAACCGATTGGTCAGTGGCACTGACTCCTCCCGGCGCGGAGGGTGGAAAATCGGCGCTGCAACTGTTCACCCACGGTATCATGATGATTGCTGGCACTCCGGAACAACAGCTTGCTTCGTGGATTTTCCTGCACTATTACACTCAGGCCGATGTCTCGCAGCAGTGGGGTGAAGCCATGTCGTTCTTCCCGGTCAACCTGACCGCTGCCAAGAACTTGAAACCGGCTAACCCGTATTTCGGCGCGGTCAATGATATGATCGCCAACGATGCGGCGAACATTTATCTCTCACCCCAGCAGTTGTCCTACGGTACGGTGCGCGGTTTGGTCGCGACAGCTATTGCCGATGTTACATCCGGCGGGCTGGATGTGGCGACAGTGGCGCAGAAATTGACCGATGATGCCAATGCTGCGATGAACAGCTAACCCTATTCGTCCAGAATAGCTTGTGATTGATGAGAGGTGGGCGTTTAACCCGCCTCTCTTGATTTTCCGCCGTAGGGCAATCGTCGCTGGACGCATTTGCAACCCCTCCGCTATAATGCCCCTTCGCCCCTTACCGGGGATTTGAATGTCGAAAATGCATTCCCTTTAGATAAATATGTTGGAATGCTGTTGTGGAGTGATTGACGAATGCTTTCTTCTGATGATACGCAGCCTCGTTCGCCCTTTAGAGTCGAAGTGCCGGATGACGAACCGGAAAATAATGGGCCGGGCTGTCTGGTGTGGGGCTTTATCGCTGCCGTGATTATGGGCATCGCCGTTTTGATTATCGCGCTCTCGGCTTTTGCCGGGTGGTCATCCGGGCAGCGCATCGCCCAGACCAACGGAACCGCCACCCAGAGCGCTGTCATCAGCGACCAGATGGCGCGTATTCCGCAGGACATCGCCAGCGGGAACACAACCTTGCTGGGTAAACGGATTGATTATCTGGCGACTCTGACCCCAGGCGTGCCGGGACTTGATGTCATCATTCAGACCGCGACAGCCGTATATGTGCAAGCGATACCCACAGCGACACCGCAGCCTTCAATCACGCCCACCACGCAGGCGGTCATCGAAAATACGCCGGAGCCGCAAGCAGTAGGTACAGTCTCAAGTATTGATTTACCCGCGCTGCTTCAGGAAGCCCAAACCGATGTTTCGCTGCGGGATTGGGATGGGGCGATTCAAGCGCTGGATGCTATTCTAGCCGCAGACAGCACCTTTGAAGCCAATACGGTTCGCAGCCTGATGCTTCAATCGCTGACCTCGAAAGCCTATCTCTTGTTCCGCTCCGGCAACGATACCACCGGACTGGCTGAGGCGAACCTGCTCACAGATCGCGCGCGGCAGTTTGGCGATATTGGCGACCTGGCCTATGAAAGTACCATTGCCAGTCAATATCTGGATGCGGTCAACAGCATCGGCATTGATTATGGGACGGCTATTCAACGTCTGACGGCTGTCTATTCCCAACTGCCGAATTATAAGAATGTCGGGCAGCTTTTGTTCAGCCAGTATGTGGGTTATGGCGATGCGCTGGTTGCAGGGAGCAATAATTGTCAGGCCGCCAGCGAATATCAAACGGCGCTGACCATTATTAACGACGTAAGTGTCAGCGCAAAACTGACCGCCGCCCAGACCGCCTGCTCGAACCCAACACCGCTTGGCACACCCGGCGAATCGACCATTGCGCCCGTCGGTGTAGGGGGATAATCCCTCTCACCCGCTGCTCATGTAAGTTTAACGTCATCTTTACGTAGGGAGCATAACCTGTACAGCATACGAATCTGGTTGTTGGGTTGTGCTCATTCCTCCGAAGTGGTGCGAGTTGTGTTGTAAAACCAGATTCGTGGGCAAGTCGGGATTTGGAACATGGCGTCACCGATCCCTTAACAAGCCCTTCCCTCTACAAACCGCCCGGATGCGCCCCCCTCGCACCGGGCGGTTTGTCGTTTTATATCTGTTTTCGCTATACTAAGTTAAAACAGGTTTTTAGTTCATAGTTGTCAGTTGTTGGTTTTCTCCTGATCTACTAAAAACTAATCACGAACAACTAAAAACCTGAGCAGCATCTTGGGTGTAATTTAACTAAATGTGTTGTGTTTTCCTGTGAAAAAGGAGATTTTTACATGGCAAATGAAATGGCGCTCCAGGCGGTAGGCGTGAAAGCCATTGACAGCTTATCAGCCAATGAATTTGCGGTGCAGATTGAAGATGAACGAATAGATGGCATTTTTAAAGTTTCCGGGCTGGTGTCCTTCAAACTGGATGTTAAAACGACTTCCTCGATTAAGCTGGTTAAAGAACCGTTTCAGGTGGTCAAGATGGTGCAGCGTGACCCGAATACGCCCTTCAACAAATGGCTGCGGGAAACGATTGCCGCGCAGGTTGATATTGTCCGCCCCAAGCGCAACCTCATTATCATGGCGATAGATGATGGTGTGGAGACGCGCCGCTGGACGGTCAAAGGCGCGTGGATCAGCGCAGTCGCCTATTCGGATTTCAATACCGCTTCCGGTGACTTGATCGAAGAAACCCTCACCATTCAATGGGACGAAATCGAAGAAACCTGGCCTGCGGGTGGATGAAGATAGTTTTTAGTGATTAGTCGACCTTGAACATAAATGATGTAGGGACACGATATATCGTGTCCCTACCTCCCGATTTGCTTTTCATATCACAACCACCTGTTGCAGCCGACAACCTATGCTTACCATCGCTCTATTCCTGATGATCGCCATTCTGCTGTTCGCCAGCGGCGTTTATCTGGCGCATTTCAATCAGGTCAGCTTCTGGGAAGACGAAAGCTGGATGGCGATTGCCCTCAGGTGATCTACCGCATGTCTGGACATTCGCCACCGAGCGCGGTCTGCATCCTCCCCTGTATTTCGGCTGGTTTTATACCCGTTTTTACCGGCGATGGTGAAAGTAATGGCACTGGCTGGCAGGTATATTGCTGGTCGGCATCGCTGGAACCTTATCGACTCGGTGCGGATTGGTTTGGACGGCGGGCTGGCGTATTTGCGGCACTGCTGGCGGCGGGTTCGCTCTTTCTGATTTACTTGACGTTTGGGGCGGCACTATACGCTTTTCTTCGCGCTGGCGATACTGCTGGTGGTGGTCTATTTCGAGCAGTTATCAACCGGCGACTTCAGTAGGGACACCGATATATCGTGTCCCTACTGCTTATCGCTTTACTGCAAGCGGCTGTCCTCTATACCCATTATTTCGGCATATGGATGATCGTCGTGATGGGCCTGCATGGATTGCTGACCCTGCCGCGTCGCGATGCGCTGAAACTGATTCTGGCGCTGGCGGCAGGTGGTCTGCTGTTTCTACCCTGGATTCCCTCGATATTCATCCAGATCAACAGTTCAAGCGGCGGATTGGGATACGCCAGTCAGGATATTCTGCTGAACCTGCGTGCTTATCTGGATCGTGTGTTCAATGGCAGTTACGTATTGGGATTCGGGCTGGTTCTGCTGGGTATCGTCGCGCTGTACCGCTGGCGAGCGCGTCGGGCAGGGCTGTTTCTGGCGATATGGTTAACCATCCCGCTGATTCTCAGTCTGTTTTTCAACACGCGCTTCGCCTGGTTTATCGAGCGCAACATGATTTTTACGCTGGGCGGTGCTTATGTGCTGCTCGGTGCAGGGCTGGCATGGTTGAGCAGCTATCGTTACGGCAGGATTGCCGCCCCGGCTGCGGCGCTGCTGTTTGTAACGCTGGGCTTCACGCAGTACGATATTTTCTGGCCGTTCATTACCCCGGATTGGCGCGATATGGCACATGCCATCGCTCAGGATGCCCGTCCCGACGATGTCTTTGTCCTGAACGGCGAACCCTACAGCATGACCTATTATCTGGATCGCGAGTTGGGAACCGATGTGACCATCGCGCCGCTGAAAAGCTGGCTGGTATCGCCCGCACCTTCGCCGCGTATCTGGTTGATGGATGCCAATTGGACAATTCAGCCCGAAGCCCATAATGCGCTGCCATCTGACAGTGTGATGACACGTCAGTATGTTCTGGGCGTGCTGGTGGCGGAGTTTTACCAGCGTCCACCGTCCGCGCCGCTTACGACCTTTGGCGACCAGATCGCGCTCGGCTATCAGCCAGATATACCGGCATTACATCCCGGTCAGACCATTACCCTCGATTTGTGGTGGCGTTCGGTGAATCCCCCGCAAACCGATTATTCAGTTGGCGTGTATCTGGTGGATGCAAACGGAGTGACTGTCGCTCAGCAGGACGGCGGCTTTGATAACGGGCGCGTTTCTGCCTTAGCACTGCCTGCTGACCATTGGACACCCGATTCCCGCACGCTTACGCTCCCGGCTGATTTGCCAGAAGGGAATTACACCTTAACCACAGCCGTTTATGATTGGCGCACCAATGAACGCCTGCTGCCGGACACCGGTTTGGAGAATCGTTCATTTCTGCTGGGAATTGTTGCGGTGATTGGAGACTAATACTGCGCAAAGAAGATAGCTTCTGAGGAGTCGTGTTAGGAACCAATGAGTTAAAAATGTACTGATATGGTTGCTTAGGTATAGAAAGAACCCACAATTTATCATTTGAATTCGTCAAGAGCTTGTTGCAACGCTTTGACTACACGCTGTCGCTTTGGTTCTTCAAACAGCCATTGAGGAAGTCGATCATACCAGGGAATCCATCGTTCACCAAACTCAATATGTACGCGCCGACTGGGACACAGTTTTTGTGAGAAATAGTCTAAACACTCTTGTATCTGAGCCAGCGAGTGAAACTCAAATGTAAAGGAACAGACACTCACAAAATAAACCCAGTGCTCAAGTAGATTATCGCGAGGGGCTTGGACTATGTATCCCTCTGTGGCGATTGTTAGTCCATGTCATATAATCATGATGTTTACTGGTATCGAGTTTTTCTTTCCAAATACGGGTCATTAAAATATCCGCTATAAATTAATCAGCATATTCTCAATAAAACAAAGTTTCACTATACATACAAGCAATGTTACTGGCCCACATGTAGAAATGGCAGCAATTCTACTGACATTTTGATGTTTCCGACAAACTTGACCGCTCTTACCCAAAACTATTTTTGTGGGTGCGAAACTAGCCCTCGCCGGGCGGGGTGGCTTTGGTGGGCAGTTCCATATACGACAGACTGGACTCCATCATGGAAACCTCGTCCATTTCGAGCGTCATGGAAGGCGGCATTTTCAGAGTGCGTAACTGCGGCAGGAGTTTGTTGTAATCCATCACCCCGTCGGAAAAGGCGTGGTGCATATCGACCTTGCCATTATTGTTATTCAGGTGGGTGTGAACCAGAATTGGCTCCAGCACATCCAGCCAGCGCTGGAAGGGGACTTCGCCAAACAGATGGGCGTGACCCACATCCAGACAGGTTTTCAGGTTGGGATGGGCGATTTCGTTGACCACATCACCGATAATGGTCGGGTCGAATTCCCACATGTTCTCAATGGCGATGGTCACACCATGCTGACGGGCATAATCCGCCATCGGTGACCAGAAGGTGATATTGCGGTTGTGCCAGCCTACACGGTAATCATCCGTATGAATAGCGGCGATGAAGTTGGCATGGAAGATAATCACTTCCGCGCCCAGTTCAGAGGCGATGCGGATGCCGTGTTGGTAGCGCTCCACACACACCTGATTGATGCGCTTGTCCGGGCTGCCGGAGGCCATGTCCATAAATGGGCCATGCATGGCTAACATGCCGGGAATATCACGCAGTAAAACGCGATACTGCGCGACCAGGCTCATCCAGTCACCGTCCAGCACATCAGAATAGGCGAAGGACATCATTTCGATGCCCAATTCCTGTTCATGTGCCAGACGAACACAGTCTTCAATGTTCCGTCTGGTGGCGCTTAAAAGTACCCGGTCTGCCACATTTGGCTCCTATCCGCAATCATTGCATTTACTCAGGATACAATGATTAGCGCTCACAAGGCAACTCAGTTTCATAAGTTATTCATATGCAAGTGTGATTTATGGTTATATTGCATTTGATTTCAGTTAGTCCTGAAATTGTCCGGTCAGAATGTTTCCTTGCAGCTCAGTCGCTTTGGCTGTTTCACTCATCAGACCCAACTGCTCATATATACGGGCGGCCTGCTGCACTTTCCGCGCGCCGTTGACTGCCTGACCTCGTTTTCCCAGACTTTTGCCGTATGAACACAGGGTATGCGCGATTTCGAGATCCGCTTTGATTTCCCGGAAATAACCGATGGCAGTCTGAAAAAATGAATCCGGATCGTTCGGTAAATCATCGGCGGGTTCGCTGGGCGCGCCTATCGTTGTGAGCAGTTCGCCGATCACACAGTTCGCCCGTCCCAGGTTGATCAAATCCTGATTTTCCTGCGCAGTCTGCAAGGCATTTCTGGCTGCACTCCAGGCCAGCGCTGGTTCATTCTGGAGGACGTAAACGCTGACCAAATCGCGATAAATTTCACACATGAGACCCAGAACACGCGCCCGTTCCGGAGCCTGCTGAACAAGCCGTTCAGCTTCTTCCAAAGCGGGTCGTGCCTGCTCAACCGCATCCTGAAGCAGGGCAATACGGCCTATACTCGCCAGACAGATGGCCTGCACACGCAGACTGTTCAGCCGCTTGGCTTCCATGTATGCAGCATTATACGTCTGGCGAGCGCGTACCAGATTTCCTTTTTGCTGTTCAATCTCCGCGATGTTGGTATCGCACAACAGCACACGCTCTTTATTCCCTGCCTGCTCGAACAGCATACGGGCAGTGCGGAACTGCTGAATGGCGCTGTCCAATTCGCTGCGGAAACCATGCATTACACCGATCATAATCTCAATTTGTGCCTGATTGGCGAAATGCTGAGCATCAATGGCTTCCTTACGCAGGATGTCAAATTGAGCGACAGTATCTTCAAAAGATACCGTTCCGGCCTCCCACTGTTTCATAATAGGGATACACCGCTGCATGAACTCACGAGACGGGTTTTGCTCGGCATCTGTGCTCATGGAATCACCCCGATGGTAACAACCAACTCCATTATAATGCGAAATCCTTGTTAAATTGGTTTAGCTACCTGAAATCCTTGTCGACGCTCTTCAGGTTGACTGTTAAAAATTCACGGCTGTTCTCCCTGACAGTCTATTAAAATCTATGTTTTGTTACAGACCATGTAGACCATTTTCCCAAATAATCGGCAATCGCGGTTTAGTGACTTTTGCGCTATGATTGCCGCATTGAAAATTTCTTGAAAGGAACAACATTGTTCACTTCACTCCCCAAAACTGCTCAGGAGTTCATGACCTGGAAATGGTCGCAGATTGAACCCTATTTTCAGGATTTACAGGCGCGTGAATTGACCGCCGACAATGTGGCACAGTGGCTGGCGGATTGGACACTGCTCATTCAGTGTTGCAGCGAATCATTTGCGCGGCTGCGTATTGCCACCACAGTCGATACCACCGATAAAGCGGCGCTGGATCGTTTTCATGCGTGGTTGCAGGACATCGAGGAAAAGGTGCAGCCTGCCGAGCAGAAATTGAAGGAAAAGCTGCTGGCGAGTGGTTTGGAACCCGCAGGGTTTGAAATCCCGCTGCGCAACATGCGCAATGAAGCCGCGATTTTCCGTGAGGCCAATGTCCCGCTGGTCACGCAGGAAAGCAAGCTGACCAATGAGTACAACCGCATCATCGGCGCACAAACCGTGGTGTGGGAGAACGAAGAACGTACCCTCATTCAGATGAAGCCCGTTTTCCAGAGTGATGACCGGGCTGTCCGCGAAAAAGCCTGGAAACTACTCTCTGAGCGGCGTTTGGCAGACCGTGAAGCGCTCAATGCCTTGTGGAAGCAGCTATTAGACCTGCGCCGCCAGCAGAGCGCCAATGCGGGTTTCAAGCATTATCGTGATTTCCGCTGGAAGCAGTTCGCCCGTTTCGATTACACACCCGATGACTGCCTGACCTTCCATGATGCCATTGAAAAGGTTGTAGTTCCGGCGGCGACGCGCGTTTATGATCGCCAGAAAAAGCTGATGGGCGTGAACGCGATCCGTCCCTGGGATTTAGACCGCGATGATGTCTATCCACCATCGCGTCCGGCGCTCTATCCCTTCCAGACCATCGAAGAATTGGTCAGCAAAACCGAAAATATATTCCGCCATGTTGACCCGGAATTAGCAGACGAATTCCATATCATGCGCGAAGAAAAGCTGCTTGATCTGGAAAATCGCAAAGGCAAAGCGCCCGGAGGTTATCAATCCTCGTTGGTGCTGGCGAAACGCCCTTTCATTTTCATGAACGCGGTAGGCATTCACGATGATGTGACCACGCTGCTGCATGAAGGCGGTCATGCCTTCCACTGGTTCGAGGCATCAAAATTGCCCTATTCGCAGCAGTGGGATTACGGCGCAGAAATGGCGGAAGTCGCTTCGATGTCGATGGAACTGCTCGGAGCGCCTTACATGACCACGAAGGATGGTGGCTTCTACTCGGAAGGCGATGCAGCGCACGCGCGAATCAAGCATCTGGAGAAAATATTGCTGTTCTGGCCATTTATGGCAGTCATTGATGCCTTTCAGCAGTGGGTTTATACCCATGAAGATGACGCTTCTGACCCTGCCAACTGTGATGCTAAGTGGGGCGATCTGTGGGCGCGTTTCCTCCCCGGTGTCGATTGGAGTGGCTTCGAGGACGCGCGGGTGACAGGTTGGCATCGCAAGCTGCATATCTTCCGCTATCCGTTCTACTATGTCGATTACGGCTTGGCTCAGGTCGGAGCGCTGCAAGTCTGGCGCAATTCGCTCAAGGACAAAGCTGCTGCTGTCAAGCAGTATCGCTATGGACTCTCGCTCGGTGGAACTCGTCCGCTGCCGGAACTCTATGCCGCTGTCGGTGCGAAGTTTGCCTTCGACGCAGCCACCATGAGCGAAGTCGTCGGCCTGATCGAATCCACCATCGGCGATCTGGAAAAGCAGTTGGTGAATTAGTGTCGGTTTGATAGGGTCACAATGGTTCTTTAGGGTGTTTTGCGCTATTATGCAGTTCGTCTTGCGATCAAACCCTACATAGAACCGAAAGGACTCTCAACACAATGACTCTAAAACAACGTATGTATGCGGGTGAACGCGATTGGGAGGCAGTTGCAAATGTGATCCAGTCTGACCCCCAATGCTATCACCCGATTGATTTTCCCTGGCAGCTTTGTTCGACATCGCTGGAGGATGACCGCAACGCGGCTGTTTGGGAAGATGACACTGGCAGGATGCAGGCTTTCGCGGCGCTGCAATTTCCCTGGCTGACCTTCGATTACGCCATCCGGCCTGAAATCCGCACCTTAGCCATCGAGCTTGAAATCATCCATTGGGGAGAGAATCGGCTGCGCCAGATCGCGCAGGAAACCAACGATGAATTTCCCTTCAACATCAGTGCCTTCGAGGACGAAACCGAGCGCATCACCTTTTTGGAATCATTGGGCTATGTGTGTTGGGATAGTCATATGGTGCATATGCAGCGTCCACTCAATGATCTCAGCGTCCCCTCCATTCCTGAAGGCTTTACCATCCGTCCGTTGGCTGGCGAATCCGAAGTCGAGCAGTATGCCGCATTGCAACGAGCAGCGTTTGATTCGGAAACTATGACCGCCCGCTGGCGTGGAAAAACCCTTCACGCGCCGTTATACAATAATGATCTTGATCTGGTAGCCGTTGCTCCAGATGGACGATTAGCGGGTTTCTGTATCTTCTGGTATCGACCTGATTTAAAGACGGTTCAGATTGAGCCGCTCGGTGTCCATCCCGATTTTCAGCAGCTTGGCCTCAGTCAGGCGTTGATGGCGGAGGGCTTTCAACGTGCCGCCAGCAAAGGCGCTGAAATCGCCCGTGTCGAAACCTATAGTTTTAGTGCTCCCGCGCTGAAGTCTTATGAGGCGGCGGGTTTTCGTGTGTTTATGCACGAGCACAAATATTACAAAGAATTCTAGTCGTTATGAAGCAGCCAGCGCTTGACGTATTGGCGCTTCACCCTGAAAGGACTCTCCATGCCCTCTTTTGATACACTCCCTGCCACCGCGCAGGAATTCTCCACCTGGAAATGGGATCAGATCGAACCCTATTTCAAGGAACTCGAATCCCGTGACCTGAATGATGCCAATGTCGCCCAATGGCTCAAGGACTGGACGCATCTGGATCACCTGATTAACGAAGCCCGCACCCGGTTGTATGTCGCCACCACCGTCGATACCACCGACGAGGCAGGCGTGCAGCGCTTTCATGCCTATCTGAAAGATGTTATGGAAGCGGCACAGTCCGCCGACCAGAAACTGAAGGAAAAGTTTCTGGCAGCGAACTTGCAGCCTGTCGGGATGGAAATCCCCCTGCGCGATATGCGCTCCGAAGCTGAATTGTTCCGGCAGGAAAATATCCCGCTCGGTACTGAAGAAGAAAAGCTCGGCACGGAATACGACAAGATCATCGGCGCGCAAACCGTGATGTGGGAAGGCAAGGAATTGACCATCTCGCAGTTACGTCCCATCTATCAGGATACAAATCGCGCAGTCCGCGAGAAGGCGTGGAAGGCCGCCGCCGCCCGTCAGTTGGAGGACACCGAGAGCCTCAGCGACCTCTGGACGAAGTTCATGCCGCTGCGCCGCCAGATTGCCAGCAACGCCGGATTCAGCGATTATCGTTCCTACCGCTGGAAGGAACTCAAGCGCTTTGATTACACGCCGGAAGACAGTGCTACTTTCCGGGGTGCTATTGAGCAGGTAGTCGTCCCGGCAGCCAAGCGCATTTATGCCCGTTGGCAGCAGCAGTTGGGTGTGGATACCCTGCGTCCCTGGGATTTAATTGTCGATAAAACGGGCAAGCCGCCGCTGCGTCCTTTCCAGCAGGTCAGCGATCTGGAAGCCAGAACTGAAGCCATTTTCAAGCAGGTTGACCCGCAGTTGGGTGAGTATTTCGCCACCATGCGCCGCGAAAATCTGCTGGATTTGGAGAATCGCAAGGGCAAGGCTCCCGGCGGTTATCAGATCGACTTCCGCACAGTCAAACGCCCCTTCATTTTCATGAACGCGGTAGGGATGCATCAGGATGTAATCACGCTGCTGCACGAAGGCGGTCATGCCTTCCACTGCTTCGAGACGGGTAACCTGCCTTATATGCAGCAGTTGGAATTCGGCCCGGAAATCGCCGAAGTCGCTTCCATGTCCATGGAACTGCTTGCTGCGCCTTACCTGACCAGCGATAACGGCGGGTTTTATACCTCGCAGGAAGCCGCCCGTGCCCGTATCGAACATCTGGAAGGGATTATTTATCTCCTGCCCTGGATTGCTCAGGTCGATGCTTTCCAGCATTGGGTTTATACCCATGAGGATGAAGCGCTCGACCCACTCAAATGCAGCGCCAAATGGTCGGAACTCTGGGGGCGCTTCATGGGCGGTGTCGATTACACGGGCTTGGAAGATTGGGTTGCCACCCGCTGGCAGCGTCAGCTTCATATTTTCCAAATTCCGTTCTACTACATCGATTACGGTATGGCGCAGGTCGGGGCACTTCAGGTCTGGCGTAATGCGTTGCACAATCAGGCTGAGGCGGTCAAACAGTATCGCTATGGCCTCTCATTGGGCAATACCCGTCCACTGCCGGAATTGTTCGCGGCTGTCGGCGCAAAATTCGCCTTCGACACCGACACGTTAGGCGAATTGGTCGGCCTGGTCGAAAAGACGATTAGCGATCTGGAAGGTCAATTAGCCCCGTGAATTCATTTATCTGATGAGCTAAATGAGTCAATTGATGTCGCTCACTTAGCAAGATTTTTTGTAGAGGCGGTTCGCAAATCGCCTCTGCAAATGGAAAGTTTAGCTATTCCACCGTTTTTTACGGCAGCTTAAAAGTAAACACCCAGGGGCCAAAATGATAGCTGCGGAAGGCTTTGTCCATCGCACTAGCATAGAGGGCGTTCAATTGGTCGGCGGACATGTCTTTCGGTTCGCTGACAATCTCAGCGTGGAAGGATTCGCCTGTATCCGTGACGCGGATTGTGACACCTTGCTCCGCCATAAGCGATGTGAAAGTCTCCGCATTTTCGGGTGAGAAATTATAGCTGGTCATCAAATCGCTGATGTTCAAGGTCATCTCGGTAGTTTTTCCCGGTACATACGGGGCGGGAATCATGAGATCGGCGCAATTCTCGGTATCTCCCATGTCAACCGAATTCGCGAGGATAGGCACCTGGTCTTCACCGATCAGCTCATTGCCTGTGGGCGACCAATCATTACCGGGGTCGGGCAGGGAATAACACACCCGTACCCGTGTCATTGAAGGCGTTACCGTTAAGGATTCGATGTGCATTTCCACGCCGTTCGCCGTTACCCTGGGGTGGTCAGTGATATTGACCACCTGAATCATGGGTAAGGTGAACTGGAATTGGAATTGGATGATCTGTTGGTCGATTCCCGGTGCAGGCGGAGTCAAATCCGCCATCTGGATACAGCCCGATGAGCCGCCATCACCCCCGCCGCCGCCACCGCCACCCCCGCCGAAGGATTCAGTCACATGCGTAACGGAAAGCGCCAGATTAAACGTGAGGTTGAGTTTATCAGGTGGGTTCGTTCCCAGACAGGTGGGGTCGAAGCCGCTGATGATGGTATTGGCCTCGGCCTCTACTTTTAACCCACCGAAGCCAATAACAGAATTATCGGGGAAATAGTTGCCCGTGTCGTCATATAAGGCGGAGGGCAGACTCCCGAGAGGCGACGTGTTGATGCCCTTTGGCTCGTCTACTGTGTAGGCTAACAAAATGCGATTGCCGTCGGCATATCCCCAATCCAGATTCACGGTCACACCTTCAATGGTTTGTGTCAGATGTAACGGGGTAGTGAGTTGTTCATCCTGAACACTCTGGAGGCCGGGGTCACCGTTGGATGATTGATAGAGTGCATAGGCGACGGCACTCATCAGAAAAATGAGTGCCACTAAAATGAGTTTTCCAAACCCCAGCCATCTGCGGCTTTGAGGCGATTTTGATAGCTCAACCTGTGATTTAATGGTAGGCCACAAGTCCATATCGGTGGTAATCTCCTGTTGTACAAGGGCTTCAAGAGCCGTTCGAATTTGTTTTTCGTCCATCGCAATCTACCCCTCTTGGAAGATGTGACGCAGCAGGACACGCAGTTGATTGCGCGCCGTGTGCAGCCGCCATTTGACCGTACCGGCTGGTATTTCCAGTGCTGTCACCATCTCGCTTTCGCTCAAATCGAGGTAGTAGCGCATGACGACGGCTGATCGTTGTTCCGGTGAAAGTTTTTGCAGCGCTTCCTGGACTGCTTGGCGGATTTCCTTCGCTTCAAGGCCATCTTCCAGGTGAGAAGCAAAAGTTTTCAAGGCATCCGCCGATAAGGCATCCTGAGTGTCATCTGCATCCAGCGAGATGTCACGTTCGCGCCGCTGTGCTGCTTGTATGGCGGCATTCACCACACTGCGCATAAACCAGGGCGCGAAGGGCCGCTCCGGGTCAAAGGTAGACATTCCTTGATGCAACTTGATAAAGGCTGCTTGCACTACGTCCTCCGCCAGTGCGCGATCTTGGGTAATCAGGTAAGCTGTTCGAACAGCCCGCAGTTGATAACGCTCGACAAGGAAAGCTAAGGCCTTCATATCGCCGCGCTTCAAGCGCAGGATTGCTTCATGTTCATTCACGCTTTGCCTCCGCGAATGATGGGTGAGTCTCACACTCTAATTATCAACGAAGTACGCTAAGGGTTTGTTCTTCAGAAAAAATGCCCCAATCTCCTCTGGAAAAGTTGGACTATATGCAATGGGATGATGTTGGCCTGCTCCGGTGCTGGTATGGCTTGGCAGATATTGGTGCATTGCAGGTCTGAGGCAAAGTGCTGCATAATCAGACTGATTTTTACCCCGTGAAATAATGAACTGAGGATATTCCACAATGGAAATGCGCAGCATCGGATCACTCAAGGTATCGGTTGTCGGAATCGGCTGCAACAACTTCGGGCGGCGCTTGGATGCGGACTCAACCGCTTCCGTCATCAACGCCTCTCTGGAAAACGGCATTAACTTTTTCGACACAGCCGATGTCTATGGCAACGGTTTGAGTGAGGAATATCTCGCCAAAGCGCTCGGCAGTCGCCGTAATGAGGCCATCATCGCTACCAAGTTTGGTAATGAGATGCCCGAACAGGGCAAGGGCGCACATCCCGAATACATCCGCAAAGCAGTGGAGGCCAGCCTCAAGCGCCTCAACACCGATGTAATCGACCTGTATCAACTGCATGTCCCCGATCCTACTGTCCCTCTTGCGGATACGCTCGGTACGTTGAATGATCTGGTGCAGGCTGGTAAAGTACGCGAAATCGGATCGTCCAACTTCTCCGCCGAGCAAATCCGTGAGGGCGAAGAAGTCGTTAAAAATGGCGCGGCGCGTTTTATGAGCGTCCAGAATCGCTACAGTGTCCTCTTCCGCGACCCGGAAGAACAGGGCGTTTTGGCAGAATGCGAAAAGTTCGGTCTCGGCTTCCTGCCTTATTTTCCGCTGGAAAGTGGTCTGTTGACGGGCAAATATCGTCAGGGACAGCCCCGCCCAACCGGAACCCGTCTGGATAATGAGCAGTCCGCCGCGCGATTCCTGACCGAACGCAATGTCGAACAGGCAGAAAAGTTGCTTCAGTATGCTGAATCGAAGGGACACACCATTCTCGAACTGGCTTTTGGCTGGCTGCTAGCACATCCGGTCACATCATCCGTCATTGCCGGAGCGATGAACGCCGAACAAGTGAAATCCAATGCTGGCGCGGCTGGCTGGATACCCTCCGCAGCCGAAATGGACGAAATCGAAAATATCGTCAAAGGATAATGGACTCCATGCGCGTCTGTGTGCTAGGCAGTTTCGAACCCGATTATGCCCGTCACGCTATTTTATGCGAAGGATTAGCGCGTGTGGGCGTGGAAGTCACGCTCCGCCGTATTCCATCCAGTTTGAACACGATTGGGCGTACCATCAGCATGATTCGCCAGTTCCCGAAACGTGAGCGCTTCGATGCGGTGTTCATTCCAGCTTTTAATCAGACCATCGCGCCCTCCGCGTGGATAATGGGCTGTCTTTTCGGCAAACCGATCCTGCTGGATTATCTGGTCGGCCTGACCGATACCAATCAGGATCGTCAGACGCGCGGTGGCTGGAGGACGGCTGTTTTCCGCTGGATTGACCGTTTCAATATTGATCGCATGACCAGCCTCACCGATACGGATGCGCACCGCCAGCTTTTCCGCGATTTGATGGGCAGTCAGGCAGGGAAAATGCATGTAGTTCCGGTTGGGGTGCGTCACGTCTGGGATACGCCCTCATCATCCAATGATACAATAATCGTGCAGTTTATCGGCACCTACATTCCGTTTCATGGAGTGGATGTCATCATTCGAGCGGCACATTTGTTACGCGACCATCCGGAAATCCGCTTTCAATTGATCGGTAAAGGGCAAACTTATGCCTTATGCCGTCAGGTTGCGAATGATCTTGACCTGAAAAATATCGATTTCATGATGGAGCGCTTTTCCTACGATGAGTTGTACCCGCTGCTCTGTAAAGCCGACATCAGCCTCGGCGTTTTTGGCGCAAGTGATAAGATGGATTATGTGGTGCCGACCAAGATTTACGATGCCCTCAGCGCGGCACGTCCGCTGATTACAGCCGAATCCAGGGCAGTGAGGGAGTTTTTTACACCCGACGAACATCTTTTGACGGTGCAGCCCGATGATCCACAGGCGCTTGCCAACGCCATCCGCACGCTGGTGCAATCGCCTGAACGACGGGCAGCATTGGGAACAGCAGGGGCACAGCGCATTCAGACTGCATTTTTACCAGAACATATCGGGCAAATCGTCAAAGACACTATCGTGCAGATGAATGCCCGATGACTTAACCAGTATTGGAAAGGACTTTATATTCATGCTTCAAGCATTACCGGAAAATATTCAGGATTTCATGTCGTGGGATTGGGCGCAGATTGAACCCTATATCCATGATCTGCAAAATCGTGAATTGAGCGCGTCCACCATTGCTGCATGGTTAGCCGATTGGACGAGCCTGAGCGAACACATTTCGGAAACCTACAGCCGTCTCTACACCGCGACCACCGTCGATACCACTGATGAAGCCGCCGTCAAGCGCTTCCATACTTATCTGGCGGAAGTTATCGAAAAAGTTCAGCCGGGGGCACAAAAGCTCAAGGAAAAGCTGCTGGCGAGTGGTTTGAGCGTTCCCGGCTTCGAAATCGCCCTGCGCAATATGCGTGCTGAAGCCGAATTGTTCCGCGAAGCGAACATCCCATTATTTACCGAGGAACAAAAGTTTGGTAATGAATATGACCGCCTCATCGGTGCGCAAACCGTCACCTGGAATGGCGAAGAACGCACCCTCGCACAGATGAAAACGGTCTTTCATCAGGCTGAACGCCCCGAACGCGAAAAAGCGTGGCATCTCATGGCGGTGCGCCGTTTGGCTGACCGCGAAGACCTAAACGAGCTGTGGGTGAAAAGTATGGAGCTGCGCCGCAAACAGGCCGAGAATGCTGGCTTCAGCAGCTATCGCGATTTCCGCTGGAAGCAGTTCATGCGCTTCGATTACACGCCCGAAGATTGCATGACCTTCCATGCCACCATTGAAAAAGTCGTGGTTCCGGCTGCCACACGCATCTATCAGCGCCAGCAGCAGCGCTTAGGGGTATCATCCATTCGCCCCTGGGATTTAGACCGCGATGATGTCTATCCGCCATCACGTCCGCCGCTGCATCCCTTCAAAACCGTGACCGAATTGGAAGACAAAGCTGAAGCCATCTTCAAGCAGGTTGACCCGGAACTGGCTTCTTATTTCACCACCATGCGTCAGGAAGGGCTGCTCGATCTGGATAACCGTAAAGGTAAAGCTCCCGGCGGCTATTGCAGTGATCTGCAAGCCTCCAAGCGTGCTTTCATTTTCATGAACGCCGTCGGCATCCACGACGATGTACAAACCCTGCTGCATGAAGCAGGACATGCCTTTCATGCTTTCGAATGTGCCAAACTGCCTTACACCCAGCAGCGTGACATCACCATGGAAATTGCTGAAGTCGCCTCCATGTCGATGGAACTCCTCGCTGCGCCCTATCTCAAAGTCGAAACAGGTGGCTATTATGCCAATCAGGCCGATTATGCCCGCGCCCGAATCGAACATCTTGAACAGATGGTGCTGTTCTGGGCCTATATGGCAGTCGTCGATGCTTTCCAGCATTGGGTCTATGAGAATCCCGAAGCAGCCACCAACCCACTCAATTGCGACGCGAAATGGGGTGAACTCTGGGATCGCTTTATCCCCGGTGTGGATTGGAGCGGTTTAGAGGATGCCCGTGTCACCGGATGGCATCGTAAAGGGCATATTTTCCAGGTTCCGTTTTATTATGTGGATTATGGACTGGCGCAAATGGGGGCGATACAGGTCTGGCGCAACGCTCTCACCGATCAGAAAAAGGCCGTCCAGCAGTACCGACAGGCATTGGCACTCGGCGGAACACGCCCGCTGCCGGAATTGTTCGCTGCCGCTGGAGCCAAATTCGCCTTCGATGCAGGCACACTCGGCGAACTGGTTGATCTCATCGAAACCACTATTCAGGAACTTCAGCCAACATAATTTGCTTCACCGGAAATATCCCGTAGGGGAGGGTAACTATAAGTCGCCCTCCCTCACTGAGATATAATTGGGGTATTCCGGCGGTTATACGTAGGAAGGAATCCCCGTTTTATGTTCACAGCACTCCCCGACACCAACCTCGAATTTCTGGACTGGACATGGCAGCAGATTGAACCCTATTTCCGCGACTTGGAAAAACGCCCTCTCAATATCGACACACTGACAGATTGGATAGCCGATTGGGGTCTGCTGGGCAAGCATCTGGATGAAGCCTACTGGCGCTTATGGGTGGAAACCACCCGCGACACGCTCAACGACCAGGTACAGGGACGCTTCGAAACCTTCCTCGAAGAGATTCAGGAATTGGCGCATACTGCCGAGCAGCGCTTGAAGCAAAAGCTGCTGGCAACTGGCCTGATTCCCGACCAGTTCGAAGAACCGCTGCGCAGCATCGCCGCGGAAGCCAGCATTTTCCACCCCGACAGTCTGCCGCTCCTGACCGAAGAGCACCGCCTCGGCAACGAATATGACCGCATCCGCAGTCTGCAATCCGTCATATGGGAAGGCGCGCAAACCACCCTCATCCAACTGGAAATGCTCAACCACGACCCTGACCGGACGAAGCGTGAAAGGGCATGGCGCTTGGGCAGTGAACGCTTTCTGGCGGATCGTCCCGCGTTGAATGACATCTGGGTGCAGATCATGAAACTGCGCCAGCGGATTGCGACTAATGCTGGACTCCCCGATTATCGCGCTTATCGCTGGCAGCAGATGCTCCGCCTGGATTACACGCCCCAGGATTGCGAAACCTTCCACGAGTCGATAGAGCAGGTGGTTGTCCCGGCTGCCGAACGCGCCCTCGAACGCCGCCGCAAACGCCTGCATCTAGAGTCTCTGCGTCCCTGGGATTTGGATGTTGAGCCGCCCGATTATCCAGCCCTGCGCCCTTTCCAGACCGTCGATGAATTGGAAAATATTGCCTCGTCGATTTTCTACTACCTTGACCCCGATTTTGGCGATTATTTCGAGATTATGCGCCGCGAAGGCCTGCTTGACCTCGACAATCGCCCCGGCAAAATGCCCAGTTCCTACTGCGCCACCTTCGGCATTGAGGAACGTCCTTTCGTGCTGATGAATGTCGTCGGCAGCAACGAGGATGTCATGACCCTCTTTCACGAATGCGGACATGCCTTCAACAGCTTCGAATTTGCTGTACTGCCGCATCACACGCAGTTGCGTTTCGGCACGGAATTCCACGAAGTCGCCGCCATCACGATGGAACTCTTAGCCGCGCCCTATTTGAGCCAGAGTCACGGCGGCTTTTACAGTGAATCCGATGCTGCTCGCGCGCGTATTCAACATCTGGAAGGGATGCTCCGTTGGTGGCCTTACATCGCGGTGGTGGATGCCTTCCAGCATTGGGTCTATACGCATATTGAAGCCGCTTGCGACCCCGCCCAGTGTGATGCGCAGTGGGCGCAGTTATGGGGACGCTTCATGAAAGGCGAGGATTGGAGTGGTCTGGATGAGGCCATGATGACGGGCTGGCATCGCAAACTGCATATTTTCCGCTCACCGTTTTACTACATCGACTACGGACTGGCGCAACTAGGCGCGGTGCAAATCTGGAAACGCGCCCTCGAAGATGAGCAGCAGGCCATTGAGGATTATCGCTATGCACTCTCGCTTGGTGGGACAGCCTCACTGCCAGAATTATTCGAAGCCGCCGGAGCAAAGCTGGCCTTCGATGCCGCCACCATGTCCGAAGCCGTCGACCTCATCGAGCGCACCATCGCCGCCCTCGAACCAATTGCCTTTCCGGCAGCAAGAAGGTAATAATGACTCTAATCGACCAACTGCAAAATGAGCTTTTGATACTTGGCGAGCCTCCTGAACAGATGATTGGCTGCTCTCCGGTGG
>JBGAGR010000048.1:0-34412 GCA_044226645.1 Aggregatilineales bacterium | reverse complement strand
CGTGTCGCTTCCGGTAAAAGTCGCTGCATCTCGTAAACCAGCCGCGCATAGACGTTCCCGGTCAGTTCTGGCGCGAGTACCACACTGTTATAGAAGCTGCCTGCCGCCCGTTCCAATAACCATAGATCAACCCCATGAGACGGGATATTGGGCTGGTCAGTCAGGCGATCAAAACCGAGCTTGTTGAGTTCGTGCATAAAGGCTTCGTAACGCTCACGCTCAATCGCGGTAATCACGGGCTTATGCAAGAACAATCCCCGGTAAATCACCGAAAGCGAGGCTTCATTCGTCCAGCGCAAAGTCGCAACCGAGTCTGCCGCCCGTCGGTCATGGTAACGAATCGTCAGGCGATAAACACCTTTCACGCCCGGTTCATGACCAAGCTGCTCCATCGCCTTCGCCCCGACCGATTCTGCAATCACCTTCAATACAGACGACAGAATCTCAGCCATAACACCCTCCGTCCCGCTGGTTCACGCGATTTCCAGCACGATTTTCCCGAAGTTATCAAAGTTTGCCAGCATTTCCTGTGCTCTGCGTACCTCGTTCATCGGCATCACGCTGCTCACAATCGACTTGAGCTTACCCTCAAAGATCAGGTTCATCACCCGCACATAATCCTGATGTGGCCCCATCGCGCTCCCGATAATGCTCATCTGTCGGAAATACACCTGACGCAAATCCACATCCACGAACGGCCCACCTGTGTTACCCACAGTCAACAGCCGTCCACCAATACGAGTCGCGCGGATGCTGTCCATAAAAGTGGATGCGCCCACATTATCAACCACGACATCCACGCCCTGTTTGTTGGTCATCTTGTAGAGCGCTTTCGACCATTCCGGCGTTTCTCCCCGGTTGATGGTCACATCTGCGCCGAGTTCTTCGGCTTTCTTACATTTTTCCGCTGTGCTGCCCACCACATAAACTTTTGCCCCGGCGAATTTCGCTATCTGGATACTGGCGGTATTCACACCTCCACCCGCACCCACAACCAGCACACTTTCTCCGGCACGCAGATTCCCGCGCGTCATCATCGAATGCCATGCAGTCACATAAACCAGCCCTGCTCCGGCTGCTTCGGCAAGGCTGACATGTTCCGGCACTTTCATCAGATTGCGCTGGGGCAGCACCACGTATTCCGCCGCGACACCGGGCAGCCCTTCGCCCAATATATGAAATCGCGATTGATTTTCCATCCCGGTCATCAGCGCCGGACTGTTCGGATCAACAATGGTCGGGTCAATACACACACGATCACCCGGAGCAAACTGTGTCACATCGTCTCCAACTGAGTCCACAATTCCCGCACCATCAGCGCAGGTAATATGCGGCATCTTCAAATTCAGTCCCGGCCACCCCAGCCGCACCCACAAATCCAGTCGGTTGAGCGCTGCTGCCTTGATATTGATGCGAACCTCACCTCGCCCCGGTTCTGGAACGGGTAGATCATCCACAGTGGTAACAACGTCTAAATCACCATGTCCAGTAATAACAGCGGCTTTCATTAGCGCAGCCCCAATTCGTTACGGGCGATGACCATGCGCTGAATCTCGCTGGTACCCTCGTAAATCTCAGTGATTTTGGCATCACGGAAATAACGTTCAACCGGGAGTTCCTTACTGTAACCCATCCCGCCGTGAATCTGCACCGCCTGATGCGCCACAAACATAGCGGTTTCACTGGCGAACAGCTTCGCCATGCTGGCTTCGGTGGTGTAGCGTTCACCTGTGATCTTGCTGCGTTCCTTTGCCAGTGCCGCGTTGTAAATCAATAGTCGGCTGGCCTCGATGCGCGTTTTCATATCGGCGATTTTCGCCTGTGTCATCTGGAATGCACCAATCGGCTCACCAAACGCCTGTCGCTCACGGGCATAATTCACACTGGCCTCGTAAGCCGCTTCCGCGATTCCAAGCGCCTGCGATGCGATACCGATACGTCCCGCGTCCAGTACCGTCATGGCGATTTTGAAGCCCTGCCCCGGTTTCCCCAACACATTTTCGACTGGACACTCATAGTTGTCATAAACAATCTCGCTGGTCGCGCTGGCGCGGATACCCAGTTTCGGCTCTTTCTTGCCGCGAATGAATCCCGGTTGGTTGGCATCAATCATGAAAGCGGTAATCCCGTTATGACCTTTGTCCGGTTCGGTCATGGTGAACAGCACCAGATAATCCGCTACGGGGCCGCTCGTCACCCAGCTTTTCCGTCCGTTGATGATGTAATGAGTTCCGGCCTCATTCAACACGGCGCGGCTTTGCATCGTTCCCGCGTCACTGCCTGACATTGGCTCGGTCAGGCTGTAAGCGCCAATTTTCTCACCGCTGGCAACCGGAACCAGAAATTTCTGCTTCTGTTCCTCTGTACCGAACTTCATTAGTCCGTGACAATAAAGCGAATTATTGACGCTCACGATGGTGCTGTGGCTGGCATCGGCTTTGGCGACTTCAATCATCGTCAGGACGTAAGCCAGCGTGTCCATACCTGCCCCGCCGTATTCTTCCGGCACTTCAATCCCCATCAACCCCATTTCGCCCATCTTCTTGATTGTTTCCAGCGGAAATTCGCCAGATTCGTCAAATTCCGGGGCGATAGGGACAATCTCTTTTTGAGCAAAATTTCGTACAATCTGTTGCAGGGAAAGGTGTTCTTCGGTCATCTGCAAAAGTAAAGTCGTCGGTTCGGATGTGGCTACCATATCCAGCTCCTTCTAAATTTTAAGATGAAAAGCATACTTCTCGCCTAACATAGCTCATCGCATTATAACACCGGGCTGTGGCATAATCCTTCAAGCGGTGCTGTACAAATCGCACCAGTTTCCCGTCACATGTGTTATAACCTTTGTTATCCAGCAAAGGTCATTGAAAGGATTGACAGACATGGCAAACATCGCCATTCATGGGTTTGGTCGTATTGGACGTTCAGCGCTCAAGGCAGCGCTCAAAAACAACTGGTTCACGCCAGTCTCGGTCTCCGACATCCGCGATATTCCCACACTTGCAGCGATATTCGAAGCTGATTCGAATTATGGACGCTGGCACGAGAAAGTCGAAGCCACTAGCAAGGGTTTCAAGATTGGTGGGCGTGATATCGCTTATTTCGATTCCAGCAAGGAATTACCCGACTGGAAGGCGCTCGGTGTCGATCTGGTGATCGACTGCACTGGACGTGCCACCACACGTGCTGGAGCGCAAGCTCATATTGACCGGGGTGCGAAGCGTGTCCTGATTAGTGCTGCCAGCAAATCACTCACCGATTGTGATGCGGTGCTGCTGCTCGGCATCAATGCGGATCAGTATGACCCTGCCAAGCATAAGATTATCAGCATGGCGAGCTGCACAACTAACGCGCTTGCCCCGGTTGTGAAGGTATTGCAGGAAACACTCGGCATCGAATCGGCCTTTTTCTCGACAGTCCATTCCTACACCAACACCCAATCGCTGACCGACCAGCCAATGAAAGATCGTCGTGACTCGTGGGCTGCTGTGGAAAACATCATCCCCTCATCGTCAGGCGCGGCAAAAGCGCTGCTGTTTATCTGGAAAGACCTGAAAATCACGGGTAAGGCTTATCGTGTCCCCACCCGTACCGGCAGTATAGCCGAAGTCAATGCAGTTGTAGGTCGCAAAACAACGGCTGAAGAAATTCGCGCTGCCTTCGTCAAGGCGGCCGGTGCTGCCCCACTGAAGGGCGTTATGGATGTACTGGAAGACGAATGGGCATCCACCCGTATCGTCGGCGACCCGCACTCATCGATTATCGACCTGCCCCTCATTCAGGTCATGAACGATACACTGGTTTCTGTTGCGGCCTGGTATGATAATGAAATGGGCTACGCTACCCGTCTGGCGGAGATGGCAGCCTATTTGACTCGCTAACCTACAGAGGAAAACTGACGATGTCACCTGTCAAAATTGATCATCTAGCAGTTGTTGTCGATGACATGGATTCCGCACTGAACTTCTGGCAAAACGCGCTGGGTCTGCCGCTGGGTGGAACTGAGCATAACGAGCATGAAGCCGTCGAAATCGCCTTTCTTTCAGCCGGAGAATCGCGCATCGAACTGTTGAAACCGACCACCGATGACAGTGGCATCGCCAAATATCTGGCGAAAAAAGGTGCAGGTATGCACCATATCTGCTTCGCCGTTGAGGACATCGAGTCTGCTTTACAGCACATCGCCAGTCAGGGAGTCGAACTAATTAACGAAACACCGCGCACCCGTGAAGACGGCACGCGCTATGCTTTCGTTCATCCCAAAAGCACAGGCGGTGTGCTGGTGGAATTGTATGAATTGAAAAGCGTCACTGGTTGAAAACCAGTGGCTATCTATGAAAACCCGCTGAAGGGGTTCAGCCTCTATTCTCGATCATGATCCTCAGTGGGAATTGCCTCAAGATACGGTTCCAACTGATTCGCGGCGTGGTGTATTTTCTGATTCTGGATGTAGTGGACGACAAAACCGAGATGCTTCGCGCCGAATGTTAATACCGAGTATCCAATCTGCCATTGAAAGCGCTCAGATGTCTCTGGAAGTCGTAGGTTAACCGTGTATGACGTTGTGCCTTTTATGTTTTTTGCCCATGTAGCCGCCGCTAATACAGGTGGTATACTCACGGCGATGTGAATATGATCGGCTATGCCATTCACGGCGAACACATGGCATTTAAGTTCACCTGACTTATTGATTACTATCCCGTAAATCACCTTTTCAAGTGATTCTGTGATAAGCGGTTGTCGATGTTTGGTCGCCCAAACGAAATGATAATAACAACGCCATGAAGTCATATATGCCTCTGGTGAAGAACCCATTCATTGGGTTCACATAGATAGCCTACGGTTTTGAACCGTAGGTGCAGGTTGATATAGCAATAGTTTAAACTATGAAAATCATCTCGACGCTATTTTTGTTATGCTTCACAACGCTACTGTCTATCACGATTGCGACAGCGCAGGACGTAGATTGCACCGCTTTGATGCAACAATTCATCGAGCAAGCGCGGAAGTCCTGCCCGGAAGTTGGTGTCAATCAAGCCTGTTACGGCAGCGGTGAAGTCACAATCGAACCTCTCAATAATGTGCGAGTGGCTTTCTCCAAACCGGGTGATATAGTGAGTTTGGCAGCTCTCAAAGCCATCTCGACAAGCACTTATAACCCTCAAACCAAAAGTGATATGGCCATTGCTATCCTCAATATTGGGGGAAATTTCCCCGGTACTGGCTCGACTGTAATCGCTTTTGGCGCAACTCAATTGAATAACCTCAGCAGTGCCCCAGCCGATTTTGTCGCGCTCGATGGACGGATAGGCGCAACTGGCGCAAAAGTGCGTGAACTGCCCTCTGCGGACAGCAGCTTGCTCGGTACACGATTTGCCGGGGATACCGTCGCCGTTATCGGACGATTGACGGATAATTCATGGTTCCGTCTGCCGGATGGATGGATTGTTGCCGATTCAATCACTATTCAGGAAGATGTCAGCCTATTACCCGTCCTCGATGCTGACAGCCAAGCGTCAGACATCTATGGCCCAATGCAGATATTCCAGCTTCATACAGGTTCTGATGATGCTCCATGCGCAGGTATGCCCGACAGTGGGATACTGGTACAAAATCAACCCACTTCACAACGAGCGGGTCTGTTAAATGTCAACGGGATGCCTCTCGGTCTGAGTGGAACCATCTGGCTGAAAACCACCGACGAGGGCGAAACTGTTCTGAGTGTATTGGACGGGACAGGAAATTACGCCGAAACGGGCTGGCAGGCCGGAGAAAGTACACAATATGGTTATCAAGGTGATGTGTTATCAGTCGGGCAACCGGAAGACTACAACTATGCTCGCGCCCGTTATCTCCCTTTGCAACTACTGCCGCGTGAATTTGAACTTCCCTTCTCGCTCGGTGGGGTCATTTTCCCATTTACACCCGGAACAGGCTTTTTGAACGGAATCGCTCCTGATGCGGCCTGTACAGTCGCCTGGACAGTCGATGTGAATATCCGCTCCGGGCCGGGAACCGATTATCCCATTCGACGCGGTGTCTCCGGTGGATATTATGGCCTGCCGGATGCACGTGCAGTCGGAACCGATGGCGAGGTCTGGTGGCGCTTATTGGATGGAGTCTGGTTAGCCGCCAATAACACCGCAGCAGGAGGTGCGTGTGGGACGCTGCCACTGGTTGAACCCCCTCCACTACCTACTACCCCTTAGACAGCTTCACCAGGGGTCATAGTGTCTGTGATCCCTGAGAATTAGACTCTAGATTTCATTTTACAGTCCGATTAAACACAGACCGTATAGAAAACCATACAAGTCTAACCAAAATTTCCCAAACCTTAAGCTCACAATCCTTCAAAATAAGTTAGCCTGATAACTGTGAACGTTTACTGTGATGCTTTTCGTAAACATCAGACGAATTGAGGGGTACCATGACAATCCCATCAGCTAGAAATATTTCGATCCAGTCTCCGCGTTCCTCGCGGAAGATTTGGGATCTTCTTACCCAACCAGCCAACACGTTGAAAAATGATGTTCAGGAAAAAGCTCGCCTGTTATCATCTGTGTTGGTAATCTTTTTTCCGTTGGCACTCATTGCAATATTTGCGGGACCGCTAACCAGCCGAAATGCTAACCCTCCCACACCGGGGGTTTTGTTTGCCATCGTATTAATTTTTGCCGCCTATATCCTCAGCCGGACGCGATATTATTCCGTAGGCGCGTGGATAACCATTGTAGTTCCGGTAATCGCGGTATCGCTCCCCATTCTCGCATCGGGAACGATGACGAGTGTTGTTTCACTGGTTTACCTGACCCTATCGGTGATTTTTGCAGGACTGCTGCTGTCGTCAAGAGAAACTCTCATCGTCGGTATTGTGATAGCCATACTCACCCTGTTGATGCCTCAAATTCGGACGGCTGAAACAGGAGTGTCCCAGAACATCAGTATTTTCACTTACATTCTGGTCACCACAGGCATCACGGTCATGGTCGGACGTATCCGTGAGAATAATTTACGTCAATTGGAACAAAGCCAATTGGAACTCAAGCAGAGCCTCGCAGAAGAAGAAAAATCACGCATCCAGGCGGAAAAATCACGCGAACGAGCCGAACGCTCTGAACAGGTCAAAGCAGCCTTTCTCGCCAGCATGTCGCATGAATTGCGCACACCACTGAACGCCATTATTAACTTCACCAAATTCGTCGCGAATGGCGATTTGGGTGAGGTCAATGAGGAACAGGCAGAAACCCTGAATGATGCTATAGGCAGTGCCAAGCACCTGCTGAATCTCATCAATGATGTGCTGGATATGTCGAAAATTGAGTCTGGTACACTGAATCTGTTTATTGAAGATGATGTGAATCTGAAAAGCATTCTCGACAATGTTGTTTCTACTGGTAAAAGTCTGCTCGCCGAAAAGCCAGTTGAACTCAAGCTTAACATTGATGGTGAACTACCTTTGATCCGTGCGGATCGCCAGCGTATCCTTCAAATCCTCCTGAATATCATTTCAAACGCCTGCAAATTCACCCCCACCGGGTCGATTAATATTAAAGCGCAGCAGCAGAGCGATGAAGTTCTCATTTCGGTACGAGATACCGGGCCAGGCATACCCCTCGAAGATCAATCAATGGTCTTTGAAGCCTTCAAGCAAACCGAAACAGGACTGCGACAGGGCGGCGGTACAGGGTTGGGTATGCCAATCTCGAAAAACCTGGTGGAAGCTCACAGCGGACGCTTGTGGCTGGAAAGTGAAGTCAACAAGGGCACAACCTTCCATATCGCATTACCCATAAAATCCAGCAAATTGACACCCATTTTCAGCGCGACGGAGAAAGTGAAATGATCGAAGACCCATCGATACTGTATGTTGAAGACGACGCGAACAGCCGTAAAGTCATGCGAATGCTTCTTAAGGGGCGCATGAAATTATCCAACGTCGTCCTTTTCGAAGACAGTGAAAACTTCGTTGAGCGGGTGAAAGCACTTGACCCCCGCCCAGATATTGTATTTCTTGATATTCATGTCAAACCGCACAGCGGTTTCGAGATGTTAAAATTCCTGCGTGATCTACCGGAATTTGAAGAAGTTCCCGTAGTTGCCCTGACGGCCAGCGTTATGAATGAAGAAGTTCACACCTTGAAAGTAGCTGGTTTTAGCAGTTGCCTCGCCAAACCAGTGGATGCAGATACTTTCCCCGAATTGATGAACCGCATTCTGGAAGGTGAAATACTCTGGCGAATTATCTAAAACCCAGTGTTGGAGGATAGAACATGCTGCTCAAAGACAAACAAATCTTCATCGTCGAAGATAATCTTCAAAATCGAATCATTTTCCAGATGATGCTGTTGAAACACGGAGCCTCAGTCTATTTTGAACGCTGGGGCGAGGGGGCGTTGGATCGACTACAGGGCATCCAAAGAGTAGATCTCATCGTCCTGGATTTAATGCTGGCACGTGGGGTCAGCGGCTACGATATTTTCACCAAAATTCGCGAGCAGAAACAATTCGATGCGATACCCATCGTGGCTGTTTCGGCTACTGAACCCAGCGTCGGCATACCGAAGGCGCGTCAAATGGGTTTTTCTGGCTTCATCGCCAAACCCATTGAAAGCACCCTCTTTCCAAACCAGTTAGCAACCCTTATTGAGGGCAATCCGGTTTGGCACGCAGGGGAAAGATCCCTGCTTTAATCACCACTTCAAAACGAAACCGGATTGCAGTCACTATGGAGGATTGCCCATCATATGACTGTTCAATTTCAGACTAGACACTACCAACCAAACTAACATAAGGAATTCAATATGAGTCAACCACACGCACTGATTATCGAAGACAACAGCAAAAATGCGGCTGTATTGGGAAAACTACTGGCAAAAGAAGGGGTTACTTTCACTCAGATTCTGGATCCTAATCAATTACCTACTGCCCTGGAAAGCCTTCCTCCATCGAATATCGTCTTTGTTGACCTGGAAATGCCTGGTAAAAGCGGTTATGACATTCTCGAAATGCTCAACGCAGATGCCCATTTTCAGGGTGTTCCAATTGTGACCTACACCGTTCATGTCAGCGAAATCAACACTGCCTATCAATCCGGTTTTCACAGTTTTCTCCCAAAACCGCTCGACCCGGATCGCTTCCCCGATCAACTCGCGCGTATCCTGAATGGCGAACGCATCTGGGAGCGCGTTTAAACTCTCCGTCGCCTTTTGACTGCGCCCTATTCTCGGATACATCCGCGGATGGGGCGTTTTAGTGATCCGCACAAAACCTCACAGATGTTCCGGGGCATCCCACGCCATACGTCAAGCCAACCCGAAAACCAAAACGGCATAACAATCCTGTAGAAGCAATTTATGAAGGTTGCCTGAACTGGTATTGTATGTCATTTCATTTTAGTGCTTATGCACAGAAAAATCTGGGGTCTGCTGTAATTTTCAGCAAAATAGTTGTCAGAATATACCAAAAGACACACTGTTTGTTTGGTGAATTCTTGCAATTGCTTCTGGCTTTTGGCTGACTACAATGTTCGAGTTTTGTAAGCTTACACCAAAAGGACATTCTCGACATGACCTCCGCACTGCGCGATTTCCTTGAAATCCCCTATGAAGAACTGGAAGAACTGAATCTGGAAGCCAAAGACAAGCGCCAGAACCGCACTCCGATGGATACCCTACGTGAAGAGCGGCTGCGTTATCTGTCTGATGAAAAACGCATCAAGGCAGTGACCGTGTGCTTCTCTGACCTCGAAGGTCGGCTGCACATGCTGGATTACGACAAGAAATTCCTGCTGAAATCTGCCGATAACCTGACCTTCGATGGTTCATCGATTCGCGGTTTCTCGCAGCAAATCGAATCCGATCTGCGTCTGGCAATCGACTGGTCAGCCTTCTACTGGTTGCCTGCTGATATTTTCGGGGCTGGCAAGGTACTGGTCTTCGGTGAAGTGCTGGAACGCGATGGCACACCTTACATCGCCGATATGCGTTCGGTGCTGAAGCGCTATACCGCTGATCTCTACGAGAAAAAAGGCTATACCTGCAACGTCGCTAACGAAATCGAAGGCTTCGTTTTTACAGGCCGCAGCGCGGAGCAGGCTTACTGGCAGTCTGGGAAACTGGAAATGGTTTCGACGGGTGGATATTATCACTCACTGCCCGGTGACCCACTGCGCAGCTTCATCGACACCGCCGCCGAAGTGCAACGCGCACTCGGTTTCGCCAACGAAAAAGATCATCCTGAAGTCGCCCCTGCCCAGTTCGAGATGAACTATGGCTACACCGAAGCCAGCATCGCCGCCGATCAGGTACAACTTTATAAGCTGATTTGCCGTCAGGTCGCCTATCGTTCGGAACTGACTGCCAGCTTCCTGCCCAAGCCGCTGACTGGCATTAACGGCAGCGGTATGCACACCAATATGTCCGTTTCGGAAAAAGGCAAGAACCTGTTCTGGGATGCAAAAGGCAAAGAAAATCTCTCCACCACTGGATGGGATTTCATCCAGCGCATTCTGACCAACGCGCTTGACATCTGCCTGATCCTGAATTCGAGCGTCAACAGCTATCGCCGCCTCGACCCGCATTTCGAAGCCCCGAATCAGATCAAGGCTTCACCCATTGATCGCGGTTCGATGGTTCGCATCCCGATTGGCAACAATAAATCGGCTCGTATCGAAGTGCGTTCTATCGCCCCGGATGCGAATCCCTATATGGCGATTTACACCTTCTTCAAGACAGGTCTGGAAGGCAAGAAGGCCAAGTCGCTTGACCCGGATGCCATCCTGCCCGACAACATTTATGATGCGATCAGTTCCTTCCAGAGCAGTGCTTACATTGGGGAAATTCTCACGCCCGAAGTTCAGGAACGCTTTGCCTCCCTAAAGCAGGGTTCGGCTGACCGCTGCCCCCGTAAACTGGGTACGTTCATCAAGACACCGGAAATCCAGTTCCATCACGAGGTTTACAACCAGTACCTCTGGAATCAGTTCTAAATTCCTTATGGGGATGGGGTTAGCCTCATCCCCGTTTCTTTTCCGCTACTCGACAGGCACTTTATCCCACTTCTGCGCTACATCCTTCAACTTGTCCTCATTAGCAATGTAATTCTCAAAATAGCCACAGGTCGTACATACAAACGCATCGAACTCCACAGCCACCGAGAGTATCCCTGTGTAGACATGGATATGGGTGCTGCCCACACCGCCTCGCTTCGAATACACAGTTTTCGAATTACATTTCGGACATTGACCGTTTCGCATAATGATTACCCCTAATACCGCTATTGCTTGCTAAAAACCAATATTCACGGGTATCTTATAGCACATCTTTAAAATGGGGGGAAATGGTATGGCTCGTTTTGGTGAGGTTTTCAACGATTTTACATTGCTTTATAACAGCGGCAATTATGCTCAGGCACTTGAACTCGTAACAGCCGAAATCCCCCATCACAAAGACTATGCCGCTATCCTGATGTGTTTCCGTATTGCGATGTTGTCGCGTTTAGGGGATGTCAACAGCGCCATAGCAGAGCTTCGAGTGGCGCTCAATGCGGGATTTTGGTATCACGAAGGCGCACTGCATGGCGACCCGGATTTCGCCGCTTTACAGGGGAATCCCGAATTTGAGCAGTTAGTCGAACAAAATGCGGTACGACGCAAAAAAGATATAGAGAATATCAAACCCGTTCTGCACGTCCTGGAACCCAAAACTTACCCCGCGCCGCTGCTCATCGCCATACATGGCAACTTTAGCAATGTCGATACCTTTGCTGATTATTGGAAATCGGCTCAGGAGATGGGATGGCTGGTCGCGCTGCCGCAATCGTCACAGCCAAGCTGGTTGAGCGGCTTTTATGACTGGGGAGATGTCGAAGCAGCATCTCAGGAAATTATGCAGCATTATCAACACCTCCTATCGCAGTACCAAATTGATACCACGCGCATCATCACAGCGGGCTTTTCGCGCGGCGCTCTGCTAGCCGAACGAATTGCCCTGACTCAACAACTGCCCGCATCGGGATTTTGCTGGATTGAAGGTTCTCTGGATGAAAACCTCGAACAAATCCTGCAAAACGCGCCCACAGGAGTACGCGCCTATCTGGTAGCAGGTCAGGGACAGGATTTTATACCAGCGGCAGATGCACTTCACCAGCAGCTTACAGCACATGGCATCGCGTCAACTGTGGAATACACGCCAAATGAAGCCCACGAGTTGAGCGTCGATTTCCCACAGGTACTCGAAAGAGCTATTCAATTTATTTGCCCATGAGAGCTTCAGGGCTGGTTAGAAAATACACACCGAAAAGTTTACCAAAAAGTAGCCCTTTTCCAGTCTGGTTGTGCTACGCTTGCAGGTAGCTTGCACACGATGGAGGAAATTGAACGGATGGCTGTGTCCCTTATCACTGCCTTTTCAGGCTGGAGATAAAGCCGATGACGGTAGCCCGGTCTATGGGTTCACAATTTATTCGCCGCCGTTTTCGCCGATTTCCCCGTGATCGCCGCCGCCGACCCCCTCGGCGGGGCAGCAATCAGGGAAACCGCTGCCCTTTTGGGCGGATGTTAATGGATTATCTAATGGTGTTAGTATCCCAACATTTCGAGTTCGTTTTGCCTTCCCTTTAGGAGCAGTCATGAAAACCGATTTTCCTCAGTTTGATTTACACGGGCAAGTTGCACTCGTCACAGCAGCCGCACGCGGACTTGGACAGGCCATCGCGTTGGCGTTGGCAAATGCCGGGGCAGATATTGCGCTCGGTCTGCGCGACGTGAACAGCGCTGGGGATCTGGTCAGCGAAATTCAAGGCATGGGCAGGCAAGTTCTTCCCTTGCAAATGGATATGACCAAACTCGATCAGATTCGCGGTGGGATTGAGCAGGCCGCCGCGCATTTTGGACGATTGGACATTCTGGTGAATAACGCAGGGTTGGCTCCCGGCAATCTGGCTGAGGATGTGAACGAAGAAGATTTCGATCTGACCATCGAAGTCAACCTCAAGGGCACATTTTTCGCGTCGCAGGCTGCCGGACGCATCATGATTCAGCAGAACTATGGGCGGATTATCAACATGGGTTCACAGGCTGGATTCGCAGCCCTACCCACCGAATCAGTCTACTGCATGACCAAAGCCGCTATTTCCCACCTGACCAAATGCCTCGCGGTGGAATGGGGCAAATATAACATCACGGTCAACGCCGTCGCGCCGACCTTTATCTACACACCGGGCACAGATGGCGCTCTGGCTGACCCGGTATTTAAAGCGGATGTCATCGAACGCATTGCTGGACTGCACCGCATTGGCGATCCGATGGAAGTCGCGGGAGCAGTGGTTTTCCTTGCTTCTCCTGCTGCCTCGCTCATCACAGGCGACACGATTATGATTGATGGCGGTTGGACAGCCCGTTAACTACTCGTTGTTGAACAAGGGCAGCGCGATTCCGATCATCATGCTTGCAAAGACTGCCATGAAAGCCAGATCGAACCAGAACGGGAATGCCCCTACCCCTACCGCGACATAGCGCATGGCATCGACACCGTAACTGAGTGGGTTAATCATCATCAGCGGCTTCAGCCATTCAGGGGCGCTGCTGGTTGGATAGATCGCGCCGCTCAGGAAATACATGGGCATGACGACAAAATTGGAAATCGTGCCAAAGCCTTCGAAGGAGGTCATATTGCTGGCGATGACCACGCCTAACGCTGTGAGGGCGAAGGCGACGATAAACATCACGACGATCAATTCAACGATCACCAGTGGCGGCATCCATAATCCGATCAGCGGGGCGAACAGCAGGGTAATAATGCCCTGCAATGTCGCCTGAATCGCTCCACCTGTCGATTTGCCGATAATGATCGACAAACGCGGTACAGGCGCAGCCAATACTTCCTTGAGGAAACCGAATTCGCGATCCCAGATGATGCTCATGGCGGATTGCAGCGCCGAGAAAATCAGCGTCATACCGATTACGCCAGGGAAAATGTACTGCTGATAATCCACACCCATCGCGAGGGTACTGGCACTCATTGCGCCTTTCAGACTGCCGCCCAGAATGAGCAGCCACAAAATCGGACGGGCTACGCCACCGAGCAAGCGACTGCGTTCACGCCAGAATTTTTTGATATCGCGCAGGACGATCCCGTAAATCGCTTCCCAACTGATGTAACGGGGGACGGATATGGATTGTTCCAAAACAGCCATGATGTTGTTCCTTTCTATATACGACCACGCTGACGCTGCGCCAAACGGCGTTCATCTTTCGCGCCTTCTTCCTCGCGGATGACGTGCCCGGTTAGCTTGAGGAAGACATCTTCCAGTGTCGGACGGCGGATATGCATCATATCGATGCTGACGGGTTCGGTCAGGTGCGCTACATCCGCCATGAAACGCGGCATAAAATGATCGGCATCGTGCGTCTCGAAAGTGACCTTGCCGTCCCGTTCTGTTGCTGTAATCTGATACTGCTGCGCCAGAAGTTCGATGAGTTTGCCATTGCTGCGGCTGGTCAATTCGATCTGATCTTCGCCGACCAGCTTTTTCAACTGTTCGGGGGTATCCAGCGCGACGATCACACCCTTATCAATCACGGCGATACGGTCACAATTTTCCGCTTCGTCCATATAGTGCGTGGTCATGAAAATCGAGGTGTGATGCTCTTCGCGCAGTTGGTTGACATATTCCCAGATGTAACTGCGCGTTTGTGGGTCAAGTCCGACGGTGGGTTCATCCAAAATCAGCAGATGCGGTTCATGCAGCAGGCCACGCGCGATTTCCAAACGCCGACGCATCCCACCGGAATACTGCTTGACGATGCGGTCTTTGAACTCAGTCAAATCCATCATGTTCAGGACTCTGGCGATGCGTTCAGCGCGTTCCTTGCGCGGGATGTGGTACATCATGCAGTGGAATTCGAGATTTTCCTGCGCGGTGAGACCGCTGTCCAGCGAGGTATCCTGAAAGACGATGCCGATGCTGGAACGCACGGTGTCCGGGGCAGCGACCACATTCGAGCCAGCAACCACGATTGTGCCACTGGTTGGCTTAAGGAGCGTACAGATCATCTTGATGGTGGTGGATTTTCCCGCGCCATTCGGCCCCAGCAGACCAAAGATTTCACCCTCGTTGATGTAAAAGCTGATGTCATTGACGGCGGTGAAATTGCCAAATTTCTTCACCAGATGATTCACAGAAACCAACTGTGTCCCAGCCGGCGCACCTGCCACCGGGATCGATATGGAAACATCACCAAATACGGCATTATTGAGAGTCATCAGCATCCTTCTCCACGATTGCTTCTCTGGCAAGCACCCGCCGCAGCGCATTCAACGCGACTTCAACGGCAGTCATTTCCTCAGTTGTGAGATTTTCCATCAGGGGTATCAGGTGAGTTAACATGCGGCTGTTCACCTGTTCATACTGCTGCCGTCCAGTGTCCGTCAGGTGCAGCAGGGTTTGTCGTCTGTCACTGGGGTCAGGCACACGGTTAATCCAGCCGCGATCGACCAGCGCTTGTATCAGTTCACCCGCCGATTGCAGACTCACCCGCCGCCGCCGTGCAATCATGCTCATAGTCAGTGGTTCTTCCGCCAGATACGATAGAACACGAAACTGCGGCATGGTGGTATCGTCACCTGCTTCACGGCGCAGTTCCGAGATCATCAGACGGTTTATGAGCGGCAGGATCGCCAGCAGTTCGTGAGCCGATTCTTCAGCAGTTGACATAGCATTTACTCAGGCATCCTGATAGTAAGGATACCTGAGTAGTTGACCATTGTCAATATAATCAGGAAGCCTGAGTTTCCCGATTGGTATTATCGGCAACGTGGACTCGTAAACTGGCAGTGCAGTCAAAACGTGTATACTTGGTGGGCTTATAGATAATTTGCAGCATTCCTGGAGGGAAATGAATGACCAATCAATGGTATAAAACAGCAGTATTTTATGAACTGCATATCAAAACTTTTTATGATTCAAATGGCGATGGCATTGGGGATTTTGTTGGCCTGACGCAAAAATTGGATTATTTAGAAAACCTCGGCGTAACCTGTATCTGGCTGCTCCCCTTCTATCCGTCACCACTGCGGGACGATGGCTACGACATCGCGGATTACTACAACATCCACCCCAATTACGGCACGTTGGACGATTTTAAACATTTTCTGGATGAAGCCCATAAACGCGGTCTGAGGGTCATTGCCGATCTGGTCATGAATCATACGTCCGACCAGCATTCGTGGTTTCAAGCGGCGCGAAGTGATCCGAAATCACCCTACCGGGATTATTATGTATGGAGCGACACCACCGAAAAATACACCGGGGCGCGTATCATTTTCACCGATACCGAACCCTCCAACTGGACATGGGACGACAAAGCTGGTCAGTATTTCTGGCATCGCTTCTTTTCTCACCAGCCCGATTTAAATTTCGATAACCCGGCTGTACAGGATGAAATGCTCAAAATCGGTGATTACTGGCTGGGCATGGGATTAGACGGCTTCCGCGCTGATGCGATCCCCTATCTAATCGAACGCGAAGGCACGAACTGCGAGAATCTGCCGGAAACGCATGAATTTCTCAAGAAACTGCGGCGGCATATTGACGAAAAATTCCCTGGCAAAATCCTGCTGGCGGAAGCCAACCAGTGGCCTGTGGATGTGCGGCCTTATTTTGGCGATGGTGATGAATTCAACATGGCCTTCAATTTCCCGGTCATGCCGCGTTTATACATGGCGCTCGGCAAGGAAGACCGCACCCCGATCATCGAAATCACCAAACAGATTCCGCCCATCCCGGAAAACTGCCAGTGGTGTACCTTCCTGCGCAACCACGACGAACTGACGCTGGAAATGGTCACGGACGAAGAACGCGCCTATATGTACGGGCACTATGCCAAAGTACCGCGCATGAAGCTCAATGTCGGGATTCGCCGCCGTCTGGCTCCCCTGCTGGAAAATAACCGTCCACGTATCGAATTGTTAAACGCGCTGCTGTTCGCCTTGCCCGGAACGCCCATTGTCTATTACGGTGATGAAATCGGCATGGGGGATAACATTTATCTGTTTGACCGCAACGGGGTCAGAACACCGATGCAGTGGAATATTGACCGCAATGCGGGTTTCTCGAAAGCCGATGCGTCACAATTGTATTCCCCGGTTATTGCTGATCCACCCTACGGCTATATGAGCGTGAATGTCGAAACACAGGAACGCGAACCCGCATCGCTGCTGAATTGGACGAAGCGGATGATCGAGACACGCAAATCCTATGATGTCTTCGGCTGTGGCTCAATAGAATTTCTCGAACCAGAAAATGTCAAGGTACTGGCTTTCGTCCGTTCATGGCAGGATCAGCATATCCTGTGCATCAACAACCTGTCGCAAACGGCGCAGTATGTTGACCTCGATTTGCAGAATTATGATGGATATACCCCTCTGGATGTATTCAGCGGCGAAGCTTTCCCGCCTATCGAAGCTGCGCCTTACCGCGTCACTCTGACACCTTATGGGTTTTACTGGTTCAGTCTGAAGATATGATGATTCCACGATGGGCGGGGGTCTACTCGCCCATCTTCTTTATGATTAGTGCAGGGTTACGCCTTTGGTCGGGTCTTGAATCGTGCGTCCCAATTGCAGCGAACGCATGACTTCCAGCCAAATCGGTCTGAGGCGTTGGGCATCATCCACCCAGTAATCGCTGGTAATCAGTACCTGCACATCAAACCCGCGCCCTATAGCAATGCGGGTATAAGCCTCGCGCTTTTCCACCGGGTCGATAAAGCGATATTCTGTCCACATCAGTTCAATATCATCGCGTTCGACGGTCACAATCGAGCTGCGTTCCAAAATCTTGCGTTCGGACTTATCGATATGCGTCGATTGCACCAGCATGGGAGCCAGTGGCAAACCCGTCCAATCCACGCCGGGTGGCAGTCGCCAGAAGGATACCGAAATTCGCGCGTCGTCATTGGGTGGCAGATCGTCATTCAATTCGAATGGTTCCATTTTCACCAGATGCCAGCTTTCCGGGAAATTGAAACTGACCGCGCCGCGATCCAGCACCGCGATTTTGTAGCCGTCGGGCGCATTCCAGCTATGATTGTCCTGTAGGTGCAGGGTCTTATGCGGTTTTAACTGGGCATTCTTATGCTTTTTCATCTGGCTTCCAGTAAATCCATTTGCAGATAATTTCTATTCTACCTCGTTTTGAACCGATGCCGATGGTTCCCGGTAAATCCTGAGGACTACGTTAAACTCACACTCGTATTTCTATCGTAGAAGGGAGGCTTGTGATGGGCTTGGAACTCTATATGGTCGGTGTCATCGTCGCCGATATGAGCAAGGCTGTCGAATTTTATCGCCGCCTCGGTGTCGATATACCGGAAGGCAGCGAAACCAAAGATCATGTCGAAGTGAAGATGGGCGGGATGACCTTTTTTCTGAACCACAGGCGGCTGAATGCCCGCTGGGACCCGGCTAAAACTGAACCGGCTGGCGGCTACCGCATCATCCTCGAATTCTATTTAAAGACAAAGGAAGCCGTTGACGCGAAATACATGGAAATGATTGGTTACGGCTACACAGGTCACTGCGCACCGTTCGATGTGAATCCCGAACTGTATTTCGCGATGGTCGATGACCCGGACGGCAATACGATTCTGCTTTCAGCCTTCGAAGCCAAAGAAGCCTGACCGGAATTTCTGTCATCCGGGGGACTCAACCAAAGTAAAGTTAAAACTGCACGACATCGCTGATAAGGAATGCAGGTAGTTTCAGTTTACAAACTATTACAAACCAGACCCAAACTTTTCACCTGTTTTTTCCTGATTATCAGGTAACAATTCGTAATATCGCATCGCAAAAAGATGGTTAAAAAATCGTCCTTACCTATGATTTGCGTCGCTTCAGAGCCACAGTCAAAGTCTTCACAATATCGTCTACACCCTCTTTGACTGGTGCTGATAACGCAGCATCAAGCGCCATTTGAGCAGGTTGGATACCAATAAGTGCCACTTCACAGCCGAACTCCGCAGTCAGATACTGTGCAATAACGTGAAGTGGCAGTGTATGTGTAGAGGCACTCAGGCCACTCGCCTCCTGCCATGACAGCCAATACACCATGCCAGCAGATACACCCATCAGGACAGCATCCACCAATAACACGATGTCGGGGACAAAACGACGCAGTACCCCGGTTTGATTCTCAGGCGCATGACCCCCGTCAATAATGAGAACATCCGGGTTCGCGGCAAATAAGGGCTGCAATACTTGCGCAACCATTATTCCAGCGGCATCATCTCCGCGCAACTCGTGACCAATGCCCATAACGGCTGTCCGTACAGGCCTATGTAACTCCAACCGCTTCAGAGTCCGATTGAGCAATATTGACCAGTCGTTTAACATCTGCCGCGTCTCCGTAAATGAGGTTGAAAGAGGCTTTATTTACAGAAGCCAACTCCCACTCATTATTCGACATTTCCAGCGCGTTCTGGCGGCACGAAATAACACACTGCGAGCAAAATGTGCAGCGATCAAGATGGTAACGCATGACAAAGCGCTTGCTGGCCTTATCGACCATAATCACCTCGATAGCCTCTGCGGGGCAGTCTTTGACACACAGCAAACATCCGGTGCATTTTTCCTGATCCCAATGCAGCTTGCCCCGTAGTGATTGCGGCGCATTTTTACGCACAAACGGATACTGCCGCGTGGCAGGACGGAGAAAAAGCGAACGAAATACATCACCCACCATTACGCCTATTTTCATCACACAACTCCTCCGCTCAGGATCAGCAGCAGCCATTGGGCAAGCACGAGCAGCGCACCGTATCGCCACCACAAGCCGACGGTCTGGTCTATGCGCAAACGTGTCATCAACGATTGCACGAATGACAGCCCTAATAACAGGAACATTGTCTTCCCGAAAAATTCCAATGGGCTGGCAATACCCCCCAGATAGAAAGCCGCGACCATGGTCAGCCCAACCACCAACTCCACATTCCGCCCAAAATGGAATAAAGCCAATCCGCGTCCGCTGTACTCCGTGAGCGCCCCGGCAACAATCTCTGTCTCCGCTTCCGGCGCGTTGAATGGGGGTAGCTCCAGCTTGCCCATGAGACCGATCAGAGCCACAACAAAGCCAATTGGCTGCGTGAACAGCATCATCCAGTGATTCTGCGCAAAGTCATTAATCTGGACAATCTGCCAACTCCCGGCGGCTAACGCTGGACCAAGCAGCGCTAACAGGAACGGTACTTCATATGAGAAAAGCTGGGTGAGGGTACGGGTTGCACCGATCAGCGAAAATGGGTCAGTCGTATTCGATCCGGCCAATCCTGTACAGAGCGTCAGCAAACTCAGCATATACAGCGCCACGATCAAATCACCGGGAAAGCTGGAAATCGGGTTCAATCCTCCTATTGGCACATAAACTGCCGCCGTCAGAGCACCTGCCAATGCCACAACAGGTAATCCGACAAACAGGAAACGGTTAACGCCGTTGGGAATAACTTCCTCCTTAGCCAGTAATTTCACCGCATCCGCCAGCGGTTGAAACCAGCGTGGGCCAATACGGTTTTGCAAACGCGCGACCAATTTACGATCAGCCCACTCATAAGCCAAACCACTTGCCAGAAGGAACAAGCCGCCGGGGAAAAACAGAAGTGCAACCATTTCGCTCACTGTTTCCTCCTGTAGTATTCAATTCCGTATTGGCGTACACGCTCCCATGTCCAGCAGTCCCTATCATTCCCTTTTTCGACAATAACCGCGCGGTCATTACAGGAAAAACAGGGATCAACACCGATTAGAATCATCGGTATATCGGCCAATTGGTGTCCCACAGCCAACGCAACTACCGATGCCAGATTGCACATGGTAGGAGTACGCACCTTTATACGTTCGGGGGTATCCGTGCCATTGCTCTTGATGAAGTAGAAAAGTTCGCCGCGCGGCGCTTCAACCCGGCTGATAGTTTCCCCAGCCGCTATCCGCCGAGGCACACGCGCTTGTAAATCACCAGGCGGAAGTGCATCCAGAATTTGCAAAATAAGGCGGTAACACTCAAATAGCTCTTTGATGCGCACTACGAAACGCGCTTCCAGGTCGCCTGCTGTACCCAGAACAATGTTGACTGGGAAATCCCCATACCCTGCATAGGGCGCATCAATACGAATATCGCGCGCGACATTGGAGGCTCGCGCGGTTGGCCCAACCAACCCTAAGCGTTCCGCCTGTTCGAGCGTTGTTACTCCAATGCCCTGAGTACGCTGTAAAAACACGAAATCGCTGGTCACTACATCCAGATAATAGCGGCTGCGCTTTTCCAGAAAATCCAGTCCACGTCGTATCGAATCGCGCTGCTCACTGTTGATATTGAACTTTACACCACCGAGTAAATTTGCCGAGTAGTTGACACGATTTCCGGTCAATTCTTCCAAAATATCCATCACCGTTTCGCGATCACGCCAGCTGTACATGAACAATGTATCGAAACCCGCTTCGTGAGCAGCTACCCCTAACCAGAGCAAATGACTGTGAATGCGTTCCAGTTCCGCAATCAGCGAACGAATAGCCGCAGCACGCGGCGGAGCAGTCACACCTGCCAGTTTCTCAACGCCCAAGCAGTAAGCCATGGCGTGGGTATGCGAACAAATGCCGCAGATGCGCTCCAGCAGGTACAGGTTCTGTATCCAGTTGCGCGATTCAACGGCCTTCTCGATGCCGCGATGCACGTAGCCGAGGCGAACAGATGCGGCAGTCACAATCTCGCCATCTACCACGAACTCGAAATGACCGGGTTCTTTTAGAGCCGGATGCTGTGGGCCAATCGGGATAATGAACTTTTCGCCTGTAGCAGCCATCATCCACCTCTATCTATTCCAAAGCCGCATCTTTCCGAAGGGGATAGACCGACTCAGGCCAATCATCTGGAAGAAATAAGTGATCGAGATTGGAAAGTCCAATCACATTGACACCCATCATCTCCCGCAGTTCACGCTCATAGAAACTGGCAGCAGGCAGCACTGAAGTAATGCTCGGTACGGCAGCATTGTCGCGTGGTGTGCACACCCGCAGCGTAACCACTTCAGCTCTGGCGCAAAAGTGATACAAAACCTCGATTTGCCCCGCATCCACGCCGAGGTCAAGACCCGTAATTCCTGCCAGATAACCCCAGCGTGCCGCATCCAACGCTTTCACGGCTGAAAGAAGGTTATTTGTATCAAGCACTATATCCAGCCGATTGGATTCAGGCGTACTGCTTTCACTAAACCAGTCTGCCAGTAAATCCTGCGCCGTTTGCAGAACAGTCTCTATGCTCACGCCTTTTCAGTGACCTCCACTTTTGCTGGATTCAGCTTGTCAAGCAGTTTGGCAACTCCATCAATGATCGCTTCCGGTCTGGGTGGGCAACCGGGCACATAAACATCCACCGGAATAACTTCGTCCAGATGACCAACCACGTTATAACAGCCATGAAATACACCGCCGGAAATCCCGCACGAACCAATAGCAATAACAAACTTCGGTTCTGGTATTTGCTGATAGGTGCGCAGCAGACGCTCACGAGCCTGTCGTGTGACCGGCCCGGTACAAAGCAGCACATCAGCATGACGTGGACTGCCCTGCAATTTGACACCGAAGCGTTCAAGATCGTAGAGTGGGGTCAGCGTCGCCAGGATTTCAATATCGCAGCCGTTGCATGAGCCGCTGTTGAAGTGAATGGCCCAGGGTGAATTGACTCGCCCCCAGGTCTTAATGGAATCAATGATTTCTTGCAGATAGCTCTGGCGAAGCGCGTTCATCATCATCTCCCCTAACCCAGAATCAACGCAATCAGAGCGAACATCAACCCCAATAAATAGATACCCGCCATCTCCGTAAATCCACCCGTAGCAAGCACCAGCGCTCCCAGATGCAAAATAGCGAAAAACAAGGCGACTCTAAAAAAGGGGCGATAACCGGGCACAGATGCCACTCGCGAGGATTTTTCACCACTGGCATACGGGCTGGATTTCGCCAGACTGGGGTGAGCTGATCCAGCAAGAACCCGTCCTATGCCCAATAGGAGACTCACCAACAGGATATAAATCAGAAAAGCTATCGGTGTAGCAACCAGAATTTCCACCCGCTTAACCTCCAAAAAACAGCATCAGCGTCTTACTGGCAGGTACGATAATGCCATCCACCAATCCGGGATAAATGCCTAGAACAAGTACTCCCGCCGTCAAAACCACTATTGGAATACGCATTGCAGCGGGTAGCCTTAAAGGCGCGGGTCGCGTTTCTGCCTGAAACATGGCATTGATGATCGGAAAATAGTACGCCAGAGAGAATACACTATTGAGCGCGGCGAAAATTGTCAACGCAATCAACACCGGGCTGCTGGTCATCAATCCAGCAGCAAAAATCTGCCACTTAGACATGAAGCCAGCCAGCGGTGGAATTCCCGCCAGACTCAGGCAGGCGACAGTAAGAGCAAAACTGGTAACGGGGTCACTTTTGCTCAAACCTTTTAAATCATTCACTCGCATGACTCGGTTTTCGCGAAAACGGGTATAAGCGACGGTTCCAACAGCCAGGAATGCCAGTGCCTTCATCAGTCCGTGATTGAAAAGGTGCAGGAGACCGCTCTGGAAGCCGCTGATGTGTTGGGTATATAGTCCGATACCGAGTCCCAACACGATGAAGCCAATATGGCTGATACTGGAATAGGCAAATATACGTTTGACTTCATCCTGCCGCAGCGCAAGCACATTGCCGACCACGATATTCAATGTTCCGAGACCGATAAGAACTGCGCCCCAATCCATCGCCATCGCGTTCAACAATGCAAGCACACGTAGCAGTGCCGCTACCCCGCTCACCGTCACAATGCCAGAAAGCAGTGCGCTAATTCCCGTGGGAGCCTGAACATACGTATCGGGGAGCCAGGTGTAGGTTAATCCCAAAGCAATCTTGACACCGAAACCCATAATGAAGAGCGTACCAGCAACAACCATCAAGGGCGTGACAGGCACTTGCATGGCATCAAACCTGAGCGTCCCCGTTTGAGCAAACACCAGCGCAATGCCAAAAAGCACAACCACTGAACCCGTCGCGGTTTGGATGAGGTATTTGGCGCAGGCCGCTAATGCTGCCGCTCGATTATTGTAGAATGCCACGAGCAGATAAGACGAAATCGCTGTCGTCTCGAACCACATCCACAGGTTAAAAAGATCACCCGCACAAACCATGCCGATAATTGCTCCGGTCATGAGCAGGAGCATGGCATAATATTTTTCTTCGCCTATATGCCCTTCTATATCCGAACCGGAATAGATTGTGACCAGTGTAGTCAGCAGGAGAACCATAACTGTAATAAACAAACTGAGGCCGTTGAAGTGAAAGGTCATCATCCCGACGGAATAGATCACTTCGCCAACATTAGCCATTTCCTGACTGACAAAGTAGAGCAGCAGCCAGATGATACACAGTGCGGTCAGGGTGAAAATGCGTGCGAGGCGGGCAATCCAATGTCCGCCGATGTAAATCAGCGGGGACAAAATCAGCGATGTCGCGATCAGCGGAGGCATAACTATCCCTCCAGATGGATTACCTCATCAATATTCAATGTACCGAAGCGCTGCTGTATCTTCACCGCCAGCGCCAGCCCAATGATGGCAACCATCGTGTCAGCCGCTATAACAGCTAAACCCAGACTTTGCCCCAGATTGATCTGGTTATTCAAACTTCCAGCGACGACAAAGGCAAGCATCGCGCCCTTGACCATGATCTGAATGGCAATCACGATTTTGATCATGTTACGGATTACCAGAAGCCCATAAAAACCGATTCCCAGAAGCAGCAGTGTACTTGCCAGTATGATATGCAGCGGTGTCATACCATTTCTCTTTCTGGCTCAAGCGCCTCATCAGGTGCAGGTAGGTCTACAAGGCTTTCTTGTCGCTCAGTCTTGATGAGTTCGCTGCTTCGTCCATTCTGGTGACTCTCATTTCGCTTGCTGTAACTTTCAGCCAACAAGCCCAACAAGCCCATCACCCCGGTAAAAATCATTGCGATCTGGGCTGCAACATCGCCCTGACGCTGCTGCCAAAAGATGGTGGAGAATGATGCTTCAGAAGTGGACTGCGTGTTGGACTGGGGTGATAATACAAGCAAAGTCAGGCCAATAATCAGAAGCAGCATAGCCATAATTAAAGGCCAATTCAGTAACTGAGAAGTTAGGTGGTCGGGTGAGTCTGCCCCAACCATCGCGATGGCAAATACGAGAAGAATAGTAATTAGCCCGACACTCAGGCTCAGTTCAATCACCGCCATCATATGAGCGCCAATCAGATAAAGGATGATTGACGTGAATACACTGACACCCGCCAGCCACAATGAGGCGATTAATAACCGGGTCGCCCGAATTGCCAGCACTGCGCAGGTGATACTTCCAACAATCAGTAAAAGATATTCCATGCGTGTCCTTTAGTGCTTCATCCGGCAAGCATAAAAAGGTGTTTTGCTTTAGGAATGCGCCCAGTCAAAACATCTATCGCACAGAAGCTTTAAGTGGGCTTCATCACGCCATTGACTCTACCCTAAGCTTAAGTCACCGAGAGAAACTTCCGTAGTAATGAACGTCATAGCGGGTAGAGACTTTCGTCTCATATCACTTGGCGCGATCATCAGTTCCCAGCAAGAAAAATCGTCATGGTAAGGCTGATAAATGCGAATATTCCAGATACCCTACCGGGTATGGTAAGATATACCCCACCACGTATGTCTATAGTCTAAAGGAGGGAAAGATGGATACTGAAATTCATATCGAAGCAACTGATGATCTGAAGTGTGAATACAATACCAAAACCCTGCATCGCATCCACCGCATCCAGGGGCAGCTTGCTGCGCTGGAACAGATGATTGAGCGCGATGACGGCACCTGCGAGGAACGGGTGATTCGTGCCCGAACAGTTGAAAAAGGCATGACCAGCCTGATTACGCATCTGGTGGAGTGCTACATGGTGAACACGGCGCGTGACCAGATGGAAACCGACCCGGACAAAACCATGCAGGAAATCAACCGTATTTTCGATCTGCTGAATCACTAAACAGGGAAGCCAACATGAAATCATTTTGCATGGCCGTACCTGACAATGCAGCTGAAAGCACACCTGAAGCCACTATGGAAAGCATGTCAGGGTAAAAATGGTCAATATCATGCAACCAATGGGGTATATAGTAACAAATGTCAGTCAAAGACCTGCTACTTGGCGCATCCTAATCCTGAAGTAAATATGGCACACTCTGCACATATTCCAAAGTGAAATTCCTTCAGGAAGGGAAGCATGAACTACTGGCTCATCTTTTTAACGGGCCTGACTACCGGGGGGCTATCATGTCTGGCAGTACAGGGCGGTTTGCTGGCAACAGCCATTAGCGGTGGACGTAAAGCGGTTGTCGTTCCGCAGCCTGCGCGAAAAAAACGTAGGGCGAAGCAACACAAGTCGGATATTGTGATCCAGATCAATCCACAAGAAGCATGGCCTGTAGTCTATTTTCTGGTGGCAAAATTGGCTGCCTACACCATTCTGGGTGCGCTGCTAGGTGCGTTGGGATCGCTTGTGCAGATTTCTGTGACAGCACAAGCAGTCATGCAAATCATAGCAGCGCTGTATATGCTGGTGACAGCCCTCAATTTGCTGGATGTGCATCCGATTTTCCGTTATTTCGTCATTCAGCCTCCGAAAGCGCTGACCCGCCTGGTGCGAAATAAGGCAAAAAGTGAAAGTGCCCTTGCACCTGCCCTGCTCGGCGTAATGACGGTTCTAATTCCATGCGGCACGACACAGGCGATGGAAGTGCTGGCGATTGGTTCTGGGAGCGCACTAATTGGCGCACTGGTGATGTTCATCTTCGTTCTGGGCACATCACCAACCTTTTTTGTACTCGGATTTGTGGCAACACAGCTTCAGGCACAATCTGGACGATGGTTTACGCGAGTCGCGGCAGCGCTGATTCTAGTGTTAGCCTATATGTCCTTAAATGGCGGCCTGACCGCGTTGGGTTCACCATTGGCTCCGAGCCGAATTGTCGCATCGCTTTTTCCGGGACAATACGGTGTTGCAGTTGCCGCCGAAATAGTAGATGGTGTGCAAGAGATGCGGATCGAAGCCAGTGGACAAGGATATACACCAAACCATTTTATCGCGCAGACTGACCAGCCCATCCGGCTGCGCTTGATTACCAATGACACCTTCTCCTGCGCCCGGCTGTTCACCATCCCCAGCCTGGGTATAGAAAAGGAGCTGCCAATGTCGGGTGAAACAGTAGTGGATTTGCCCAGGTTGCCAGCTGGTGATCTGTATTTCTCGTGCAGTATGGGGATGTACACCGGTCTGATTCAAGTGAAGGAAGAATCCACATGACGAAGAAACAGTTTCGTATTCAGGGAATGCACTGTGTGGGATGCGCCATGACGATTGACGGCGCACTGGAAGATTTACCCGGTGTGAAAGAAGCCACTACCAGCTATGCCAAACAGGTCGTGGATGTTCACTACGATGATAAGCAAGTTACAGAGCAGCAGTTAATCACGGCAGTTCGCGAAGCGGGCTATCAGGTCGTCCAGACCGACTAACAAGCAGCTCTTGAAAGCGAAAGAAGGGTTTCGAACATGACTCTACAACAAATAGACCTCCCCATTACGGGGATGACCTGCGCCAATTGCGCGCGGACGGTTGAACGCACGTTAGGTAAAACAGAGGGTGTAGCGGAAGCCAATGTGAATTTCGCCACCGAACGTGCCCACGTCAATTTTGACCCGGCGGCGGTCAAAATCAATGACATGATTGAGCGCATCACCAAAGCCGGTTATGGTGTTGCACAGGCGACCATTGAACTGCCCATCACCGGAATGACCTGCGCAAGCTGTGTCCGCAATGTCGAACGCGCAGTGAATAAACAATCTGGCGTATTGGCGGTCAATGTCAATCTGGCGACAGAAAAAGCGTCAGTCACCTATTTACCCGGCAGTGTGCGCCGTTCGGACATCATCAAAGCTGTCGAGAATGCGGGTTACGGCGTGCTCGATTTGACGAATGTCGAAGCACCGGAAGATGTCGAACGCGCGGCGCGTCAGGCCGAAATTGACCGTCAGCGACGGCTGGTTTTGATTGGTGCTTTATTCACCGTACCCCTGTTCATCATCAGCATGGCGCGCGATCTGGTGATGACCAGTGCAGCGGGCAGCTCTATGAATGCTATGGGCAGCATGGCGACAAACACGGTCAGTCCGCTGCTGTCATGGCTGCTGTGGTCTGGATGGCCTTTTGTATTCGGACTGATGGCGACTCCTGTGCAGGTCATTGTGGGCAAGCAATACATTGTCGGAGCCTACAAAGCCGCTCGCAACCGTACAACCAATATGGATACACTGATTGCGCTAGGTTCATCGGCAGCATACATCTACAGTGTAGCGGTGCTGCTGGGGCTGATATTCGGCATATCGGGCATTGGCGAGCACGTCTACTTTGAGACTTCCGCTGTCATTCTGGTGCTGATTACGCTCGGGAAACTGTTGGAAGCACGGGCGAAAGGCCGTACCAGTGAAGCGATTAAGGCGCTCATGGGACTTGCGCCCAAAACCGCAACATTGCTGCGAGACGGTAACGAAGTTGAGGTCAATATTGATGATGTGCTGGAGGGCGACCAGGTTCTGGTGCGTCCCGGCGAACGTATCCCGGTGGATGGTGTGGTGATTGAAGGTCGCTCATCTGTCGATGAGTCGATGCTGACCGGGGAAAGCCTGCCCGTCAACAAAGTCATTGGCAGTAATGTCATTGGCGCGACGGTCAACAAGCAGGGGCGACTCGTATTTGAAGCGACTCGCGTCGGGGCGCAAACAGCATTGGCGCAAATTATCCGCTTGGTCGAACAGGCTCAGGGTTCCAAAGCGCCTATTCAGCGCATTGCCGATCAGGTTTCAAGCGTTTTTGTTCCGGCAGTGCTGCTTCTAGCGACCCTGACCTTTCTGGGATGGCTGGTGATTGGGCAGGTGGGATTTACGACTGCGATGGTTCATGCGGTAGCTGTGCTGGTGATTGCCTGCCCGTGTGCCTTAGGATTAGCGACACCAACAGCCATCATGGTCGGAACGGGTAAAGGGGCGGAAATGGGCATCCTGTTCAAGAATAGTGAAGCACTAGAAAATGCCCATCGCTTGCAGGTGGTCGCGCTGGATAAAACTGGCACGATTACACGCGGCGAACCGAGCGTTACCGATGTGGTTCCTGTGAATGGTTTCAGTCGAGAGGATGTACTGCGTTTGGCGGCGAGCGCGGAACGTGGCAGTGAGCATCCTCTGGGACAAGCTGTTGTTAAAGCTGCACAGGATGCCAGTTACACGCTGAGTCAACCAGAAGGCTTTGACTCTGAATCAGGGCGTGGTATCCGTGCGACGATTGAAGAACGGCAGGTTGTGGTAGGCAGCCCGCGTTTTATCAGTGAACAAGACATCGCGATTACCGATTATACACCGCGTATCGAAGCCCTTCAGGCTCAGGCTCGCACGTCTATTCTGGTCGCGATTGATGGTCGAGTAGCTGGCGTGCTGGGCATTGCAGACACCATCAAGGAAGGTTCAACTGAAGCGATTGCTGCATTGCAGGCTGCTGGCTTGGAAGTCGTCATGATTACAGGCGATAACCCCCTCACAGCGCAGGCCATTGCGGCTGAGGTGGGCATCAAACGAGTTATGGCGGATGTACTGCCCGGTCAAAAAGCGGATGCCATCAAGACTCTGCAAGCGGAAAGTAAGCGCGTGGCAATGGTAGGCGATGGCATCAATGATGCTCCTGCGCTGGCACAAGCGGACGTGGGAATCGCGATTGGTACCGGAACGGACATCGCTATGGAAGCATCCGATTTGACGCTGATGAGCGGCGATTTGCGCGGTGTAGCACGTGCGATTGCCTTGAGCAAAGCCACCATGCGAACCATCCACCAGAATTTGTTCTGGGCATTCGTCTACAACATCATCCTAATTCCTGTGGCAATATTGGGACTTCTCGTTCCGATGCTGGCAGCAGGGGCTATGGCTTTCAGTAGCGTCTTCGTTGTTCTAAACTCCCTTCGGCTCGGAAGGCCATCGTCCCTGCAACTGAAGGCTCACGAGACAGATACAATTCGTATGTCTCGCCATCTTCAAGGTGACCAGACTCCGGGATTACAAACCCCGGACCACGTAACAAAATAATCCGGCGGCGAATTGCCTGCCAGCTCCGATAGGGCAATGCAGCAGCAATCTCAAGCTGTGTTGCCCCTGATGTCAACATCTCATCCAGTTTATTCATCTCTGATTCTTGCCAGCGTGCGCTGCCAGTATGTCGCTGGCTCTTTTCCTTCCTTTCCAGCCGTTCGAGATAGGCTTCATACGTTTCTTCATCACGGATCACTTTCGGTGCAATGTGAAAGGATCGCGTGCCGATAATCTCATAAATCTTGATGCGGATCGCCCGCCAGTTCCGTTCAGGGAGCGCCTGAGCCATCTCAACCTGCGTTGCCTGCCGTTCCAGCAGTTCGGTTAGCCGTTCAACTTCTTCGGGTATCCACAGCGTCCATTTATCGGCGCGATAGGGCAGAACAAACTTGTTGGTGCTTTCGTCACGCCATTGGATTTCAACATCGGCAACGCGATGTTTTCCCGTTGGTGTAACCACAATTCGCACAATAAAGGCGTGAGCAACAATGCGCTGATCTTTCAAACTCATCTGATGCCAGTTTGCTAGTACATTCTCGGCTTGATGAGCCAGTTGTATCAACGCTTCACGACGCTGTACTCGTCGTTCCAGCGCAGCGAGCTTGTTCTGCAAACGGACTTGTTCTTGCTCGTAATTCAGGTAATCCTGTTCAAGCGCCTGGAGCAAGGATGGAGTATGAGCATAACTAAAATTTGTGACAATAGTCTGCATTTTTTGTGTGACAGTTGTTTTCTGCGTTGTCAGTGAGCGGCGCTCCGCATCGAAATCTTCTTCGGTGTTCGCTAGGACATCTTCCCAGACTTTTGGATCAAACGTTTTGCGAAGCTTATTGTGCATCATTTCAGTGATGACCTGATCGAAGTAATCACAGCGCCGAGACCAGAGGGTATGTTGATTGGTCGCTAAATCATTTCGTTTGGCTGAGTAGGCATATGCCTTCATGCCCGGACTCCAACATGCAGTTGCCTGCCGCCATTCGCCTTCGTGGTAAGTTCCGATTAAACCTTTGTAAATAGGCTTTGCTTCATCTCGATCTTCTTTTGACCGCTCACGGCGAAATGGTGGTGTGTGGTCGAGATTTGGTTCACCTGTGAGAGCATAGGGTGACAGATAATTAAACGCACGATAGAACAATTCCTCCGATACGATAGCTGGATGATTGTTCCACTGAACGACTCGATCTTTGTGCATCCAATGCCCAATATAGACAGCATTTGTCATCATATTGACCATCGCCATTCTACTTGGACAGTAAACTCCGCCGCGTTTCAGCATTCGCATTGGCTTGTCACAAATATACCCCGGTGGCACACTCCGCTGAAAATCAGGGTCATCGAAATCAGGGAAGTGCGGTCCATTTTCATAGACATAGGCGAGAGTTTTGCGAAGATTGCCGCCAAAGCTAACGAAGGTGTCGAATAGTTTAACAACTACTTTTGCACACGGTTCAAACGGCTCAAATTTGCGCCAATTAGGATTAGGAATTCCGCTTGGCAGATACTTTCTGTTATCCACCATAAAACCGAGATTGATATTCCCGCCCATCCACATACCGAGCAGCATCATACGCTCTTTGGCGGCAACTAAACGTCCACGCACATACGAGTTTAAGAAATCTGCGGCTTGCTCGGCTCTCATGCGAAACAATAAACGATGGTAGGGACCTTCGTGTTTGTCGGCAAAATTGTATTTGAAGTAGGGCGTGATTACGCGGACATTGTTTTTTACGCAGGCATCAATAAACACATTGACCTGAATCTGGGTTTCATCGCGGAAAAGACGATCCTCCGCTTGTGCCACAACAGATCCTATTCTCCCTGTGATAATCAGGTCGAACAAGCGACTCATGCCTTTGCGCTCATCAATCCGCTTTGCTCCACTCACACCTTCATCTTCATCAATCAGAATGATTTCATCTGCGCTCCAGCCCAGTGAAGCTACATAGCGAGGAAGGTCAATTTGCTGCATATCCGTCGAAATGTTGCCTACCTGCTTCATTGAAGATTGACGATAATATACCGCCACAGCGCGATCTATAGGTAGCATTCCCGACATTACCGGATGTTCAACTTTGACTTGGGATTGATACTTCCTCTTAGCAGGCATCAGCCTATTCCCTCATGTTTATGGTTCTTCACTGCTTTCTTTATCGCTAAGTGACTGTTCTTCGATCTTCACTTTGCGTGTTGATTTTCGCCGATGGTTTGGCATTCCTGCTGATATCCATTCATTGAGGTGTTCCGGTGAGATCGCAAAAACCCGTCCAACTTTTTGCGCCTTGAGCAATCCGAAATGAACAGCGCGTCTGATTGTGTCCTTGTGGCATCCGGCGATATCCGCAGCCTGTGCTGGTGAGAGCAGGTTCTCCGTCATAATGAGCCTCATCAATCTGATTGTACGTCTATCGGCGTACAATAGCAAATAATTGGTGAGGTGAGTCTACAACGTGTACGACAATCTCACGAGTTGTCGTACACCTTTTCATCCTGCTTCTCGGTTTCTCCCTCAGAGATGGTTATCTCGTCTGATTGAACAAAGGACTGGATCAAGGCACGGTATGCTATGGTCAAATCCAGTTGTTTAAAACCGGTCTGCTTTTGTGATGATGTTTCCTCGATCTTTTTCTCAATCTGTGAACTTGGCGTATAATCGTTCAAAGTACATCCTCGCATCGTACTGACGCTCTCAGCCTAACACGCCGACCCTGCTCAAAAGGTGTAATTTTATAGTTTTGCCCCGTCAATTTTGACAAAACGTGAGTCAAAATTACACGTTCAAGCGCTGGAAATAAAATACGCTGATTGGTCATCGGGTGATCCTCGTTGTCGTACCGATGCAACCAGCGTATCAAAGTCAGATCATCAGACCTGCCTAATTTTACAGTTTTCGATTAGTAATTTTGGGAAGGGGTGTGAAATTTTTCAGCGGTTGAGGAAGGAATAAGGAACGATAATGGCACATAGTGCAAGTTCACAGCCGATCCTAAGTCTATGCTTTGCATGGCTGATTGGAAAGATGATCCAACCCATCCTTATAATCTGGACGAAATGTACGTCCATAGTCGGACAGGGAATCTTACTGAATTTTGAGTTTTACTTCGAGAATCTGCCTTTCCCATAAACTCTTTACCACTGACCAGAAAGCATCGTCACTTACTGTATTTAGAGATTGACGCAACCTTATCAAATTTGCATTTGCCCCTAACTGGGTGAGGGCATTAATAAATAACTGCTCATCTGGTGAGAAAGCTGGACCCTCTGGTGGCTCGCGGAGTTGCTGAATGGCTGCATGAACATTTCGAAGTTCATTTTGCATTCTAACGGCAATATCAAGCCAGTGCTCAAAATTCTCAGTGTTACGAATATTTGTTGAGGTTGCACCTTCAGCCAAATGGGTATATTCATCATTGAGGCTGGTGAGAATCGTATCTATTCGTTCTAGCTCCTGCTCCGCCGCTTCACCATCGTTCTCGAAGGGTTCAACAGGCCTTGTGTGCAAGGCAATCAAGGCGGTCTGCTCCCTCTCAACACTGCTCGATAATTCATCAAGGAGATCAGCCATTTGTTCTTCAACAGCCTGATATAAATTGCTGTAAACCCCATCGGGATTGTGGGAACTATAGATGATTTTCTGCCATAGTTTTGCAGGTTTTACGCCTGTTTTCTGAATGAGTGAATTGCGATAGTTTTCCTGCTCACGATTGAACTTTCTCTCGGCTTGACTGGCAAATCCTTCGATTTGTTGTTCAAGCTGGGATAGGGATTTCTTATACTGCGATGCAGTATCAAATGCTTCTGAAGGATGTTTCTCAAATGCTCTCGTAATGTTAACTTCAATTTCTTGTAGCTGACCGAGCAAGTGCTTTGCTGGCTCTCCCAGTCTTTGAATTGCCTCCATTAACTCGTGGAATTGATTGGCTACCTCCTGCCACGCCTCGGTCTGCTGAACAATGCGCTCCAAAATACGACGTTGGTCATTCAAGTCCAGATGTGTTTTTGTCAGCTGATTGATGCGTCCATTGAAACGCTGAAGTGAACTAAGCGAGAGATTGTTCTGTTCACTGATGAGTTCAGATAGTCTTTCTCGATAAGTTGCCGCTTCGTTGTTCCATTGCCTCATCATCTGTTCATACTGTAATCGTACTTGATTGATGGGGGAGGTAAATGTCCCTGCCCGTATCATA
>JBGAGR010000047.1:0-35601 GCA_044226645.1 Aggregatilineales bacterium | reverse complement strand
TGATACTCCAGAAAATCAGCGGCTCGCTGCGCTTCCTCACGGAACATCTTCAGGTGGTAGGCTCCCATCGTCGGGTGATTGAAGTCATACACCACATTCGGTGTCATTACCCGCACATTCTTGCGCTTGCAGGCATCCAGAAAGATATTGGTCTGAATCATCGTTACATCACGGAAGAAACGGTCAACGTCTTGTGCGGCGACCAGCCCGATGCGGTCATGCTCGATATAGTTGTACAGCATCGACATACCGGGACGGTCTTCGATCTTCTTCGTGCCGCTGATCCCCGCATCCATATCAATCATGTAGATGCTGTCGCGCACCCAGCCGAGCTTCAGCAGGTGTTCAATCATGTCTACCGTTTGCAGGGTGGTGGAAATGTTCCCTATCTGCGCCTCAGACGATTGGCGATAGTAAACGGCAGCCGGACGATCTATAGGCAGGGGAGCAACGCGATACGGGTCAACCGGCGCTTTAGGCAGGCGTTGATAGCGTGGCATCTGGCTTGTTCCTCCTTTCTTCGGTAAATGGAAAACGCCTTACCTCTGCGAGTAGATACGGCAGAAGCAAGGCGCAATGTTTGTCTCATATTTGAGGTACAATGCGACTTAGCCCTGCGATGTGTCACTATCACTCGCCGGGTCAGGCAGGTCGGAGTGGTCCAACACTTCGGCCTGTCGCAAAACAATCTCGGTTGACCTATTGCCAGTGTACTGTGTTTCGCGCAGTTGTGCAACGATGTGCAGCAGGGTTTTTGAGATATTGACCAGGTTGATGCCGTCATCTTTGGGTTTTTCCAGTGTCTCAGGCACTCGGTTCATGGCGGCTCCCTGCATCCTGGCTGAAGTGCTGCACCGCCTGATTGAGAAAATGACGTGCCATTGTTGATGCAGGTATCCTGAGCTGCTTCGCCAGAACGAGAATAGCGGCTTTCTCCGCCTGCGACATGCGAATGCAAAAGTAAGTATCTCGCGGCGGGGTGGCTGGCGGTAAAGTGAGCGGATATTGGGTTACGGTTGGCATATGCAATTTGCTGTCCTTGTGTGATATGTGTACAATATCAGGATAGCAAAGTGAGCCACCTCAACCTGTGTAATTCTACAGTTTTGCCCCGTCAGTTTTGACAATCTCCATGTAATTTTACAGTCGGATAGATTGGGATGCTGGATAAGCAGTTCGCCTTTGGATCAAGCACAATCAACTACACTCTGCTTCACAGCAGCAAGCTCAAATCCGTGAAAATCACAGTGGAGTTTGAACATGGCGTTGAAGTGACTGCCCCGGTTGGTATGAGTGACCAGGCGGTTGAACAGGTGCTGCAACAAAAAGGGCGCTGGGTCATGGAAAAACTCGATGCTATCGCGTCGATTGAAGCGCCTCCCTCCAAAAAAGAATTTGTATCGGGTGAAAAGTTTTTGTACGTCGGACGGCAGTATACGCTGGTTGTCTCTGAACGCGCTGAACGCCGCCCTCTGCTGGTCATGCGAAACAGTACCTTTGAAGTGACAGTGCCACCCGAATTGAAAATCTGGGATCGTCAGAACACCATCCGTGAGTTATTCCGTGTATGGTATAAACAGCGAGCCGAAGGTAAGTTAACGGAGCAGGTGCATACTTATGCAGATCGTTTGAACCTGCAACCGGCGGAAATCAAGGTAATGGATATGGATCGGCGCTGGGGAAGCTGCACACCACGCGGCGCGGTGCATCTGAATTGGCGCTTAATCATGGCTCCGATTCAGATCATTGATTATCTGGTCGTGCATGAACTGTGTCACCTCTCCGTCCCTGAACACTCGCCTAAATTCTGGGATCGGGTTGGATCAATCATTGCCGATTATGAAGAGCGCCGGGAGTGGCTTCGCGTTAACGGTCCTACACTCACGGTGTAATCCAGTTCTCAGCCAGCTTGACCAGCGCGGTGGTTGTTGCATTCAATTCATTGGCTGGAATAGGTGTTTTGCGAAGAATGCCCTTGACCTGCTGACGCATGTGACGCTTGATATCTTCACGGGCAGTCCAGTCGATGACGGCGAGTTCGTTCAGCTTTTTGACCACATCGCGGGCGAGTGTTGTCAGCACTTCGTCGGAGACATCTTCGGGCAAAACCGTTTGCAACCGGTCATAGAAGGGCTTTTCATAGACTTCCAACCCTAAACCGACATCCCGCTGCTGCATCTCAACCAGATCATCGCGTAATTTGAGTTCTTCCATCAACAGCTCAAGGTCGGAAAGCCGCTGCTGGCGATGTGCCTCTATCAAGGCTTCAAGTCGCTGGCGCAAAGAGTCATAAGCAACCGGATTTTCCTCCATACGAACGCGGATTTCGTGGCGGACAGCGTGTTCGACCTCCTGCGCCTTGCCGCGTGGATCGCTGATGCTCTCAACATAATGAATGAATTTTGTATCCAGCACGGAAATTGGTTCTTGCAGCAGGTGTTCCATCTGACCAGCGCGGATGTGGTCGTCAATCAGCCGACGGACTTTTTCGCCCAGTGGTGACAGCTCAAACGACTCATCCCGGTAGGTGTTCCGTGCCGCCATGCGGACTTTGCCCAACCATGCCAGATCGCCGCGATAGGGATTGGCTGCCGGGTCAGGCATCACCATATCCATCACCTGTGAGAAGTTGCGGAAAGCAATGTCAAATTGGGCACGGATGTCTTCCAGTTCCAACAGCGCAATACAGGCATACAGATCATCGCGATCCACGAGCGCGAAAAAGCGCATCGCTTCCCGGTGACGCTCGGCAAGCTGTTGCTCATCGTTAATGGGCTTCAGAATACCGGCCACATCTTCGGGATTGAACATCTCCAGCGCGGCACGCAAATCAGCGGCGATACCCCAGTAATCGACCACCAGCCCATAGCCTTTACCGACCATCGTGCGATTGACACGCGCAATCGCTTGAAGCAGGTTGTGTTCACGTAACGGACTATCCAGATACATTACCTGTTCAATCGGCGCATCAAAGCCCGTCAGCCACATATCACATACGACGACGATCTTGAGCGGATCATCCGGTTTGAGAAAACGCGCCTTAATGTCTTCCTGGTCGCGTGACTCAGCGGCATAAGGCAGCCAGTCCGAGCGCTGTCCATCATCCGGTGCAGGCGACATCACCAGCGCACATTCCGGCGCATTGAGGTCAATCAGGGTGCGATAGTAGCGCATCGCGGTGGCGCGATCATGAGCGACGACCTGCGCCTTAAAACCGTTGGGCGCGATATGCGTTTCATAGTGGTCGATCAAATCCATGCAGATGGCACGTACCCGCTGCGAGGCTGAAGCAATCGCTCCTTCGTTAGCATATCGTTGTTTAAGCTGTTTCTTCTGCTCTGGTGGCAAGTCTCTGAATACACGCTCAAAAAGCTGGTCAAGCGTCGCGCCTTCGACATGCAGTTGGGGCAAACGCGGATCGTAGCGAATTTCCAGCGTCGCGCCGTCGTCTACGGCCTGCTGAATGGTATAGGTATCAATATATGTGCCGAAGGTACGCGGGGTGCTGCGGTCTTTTTTGTCGATGGGCGTACCGCTGAAACCAATGTAAATGGCATTAGGCAGGGCCGTTCGCAGATTCGTTGCCAGTCCTTTGTACTGCGTGCGGTGCGCCTCGTCCACCATCACCACAATGTTGGATGCCTGCGAGATTTCGGGATAGGTTTCACCCTGCTTCGTCTGGAATTTCTGCACCGTCGTCAGGAGGGTTTTCTCTACGCCTACGCTCAACAGTTGGCGTAAATCTGCGACCCCATCCGCCCGGACGGGATTAGGGAAGCCGCACTTCTGAAACGTGCCGCTGATTTGCTTATTGAGGTCGCGGCGATCCGTAACCACCAGCACCGTCGGATTGGTCATCTCGCCCATGCGCTCTGCTTGGGCTTCCTCCGGGCGGCGCAGTTTGAGCGCCAGCCACAGCATCGTCAGGCTTTTGCCGCTGCCTTGCGTATGCCAGATGATCCCGCCGCGTTCTTTGCGTGTTCTGCCGCGCATGATGCGTTCCGTCGCCTTGTTGACTGCCCGGTACTGCTGGTAACGCGCTAATTTCTTGATCGTCTTGCCACGTTCGGACTCGAAAGCAGTGAAATTGCGGATCAAATCCAGCAGGCGCGATGGCTCGAACATCACCGCCAGCAAAATATCCTGCTGCGTGGGTTCGCGCCCGACCATCTGCGCGATTTGCGCCCGATTAAGCGGCCAGGGATCGCGCCAGCGTAGGTAGAAACGTGCATCCGCCCCGATAGGCGCATAGGCTGCTGACACACCACAGGTGGCGACCAGAATTTGCGCCTGCTCGAACAAACGCGGAGCCTGCACCTGATAGCGCTGCAATTGATTGATGGCGTTTTCCAGAGGGTGATTAATCGTCGGACTTTTGCACTCGATGACTGCCAGCGGCAGCCCATTGACGAAGACCATCAGGTCGGGAATCACCTTATCCACGTCGCCTAACACTTCATATTGATTGGTTACACTGAAAGTATTGTTACGCGGGTTATCGAAGTCAACCAGTTTCACCGTGAGGCTCTGGCGTGTGCCGTTTACATCCTGCGGTAAAGAGAAGTAATTGACCAGATCGCCATAAAATCTCTCATTGGCTTCCATAAGACTAATGGCATCCAACCGCGCCGCGCGACGGACTGCCAGCGCCACATTTTGCTCATTCAGATGCGGATTGATACGCCGTATCGCCGCCTCAAGCTGACCAAGCAGCACCGCATCGCGCAGGCTGGCGCGTTCTGCCACCAGATTCGCACCAGGGATGTAGGTGTAGCCCATGCGCTCCAGCAAATCAATCGCAGGCTTTTCGCTCAGGTTATACTCGTTAAGGCGGGTTGGGTCAGTCATGGTTCTACCTGCGCGATTGAATTGGTAGGGTACTTGTTTATCATAATGGCAGTAAAAATAATCACAGCTTCTCGAACTTTAGAAAGTTGCTCAAGCACCTGAGTATGAAGTTCCTCGATTGTTGCTGGAGTCGGAATTGTATCGCTACCGGTTGGTACGATACCTTCAGGTCGATAAACAAATTCATGCACGACACGATTCCTCAGATTTTTGAATGAACTTCCCTCATATTCGACTACGGCAGAAACCAGTAAATCAAAGTATGTTTTTTGAACCGAATTTAAAATCGGCAAGGCAGAAATTCGTCGTGCTAGATCTGCTTTATAGGGTTTAGTGAGCGTCGGCAGCATTTCTTCGTATGTCTGTCCGAAGAAATACAGCGGAACCAGGAATTCAATGAGTCTATCCCACATCCCTGCGATACGAATAATGCAGTTTTCTAGCGTAAGCCAACATGCAGCGACTTGTGGATTGAACTCAAAACTAAATCCTGTTGTCACATACTTGGGGTCGTAAATCCCATCATATGTCCTTAATTGCTGCCGTATCACATAGTCGATCCAAGCTATTTCTGTGTACGAATCCAGAAACCGCTGGATATGTGTTGCTGTATAGATATAGGCACCGAATTGGAGATGTGAAATAACCCCCATCATAAGAAATTGTGGGTTTATCAAGCTCTGCTCCAAATCTTTTCGTTGAGGTTCGGTCAAATATGACCACTGTTGCGGCCAGCTTTGTTGTACCGACGCATCGGAATGCTTTTTATTTACCTTTCCGGCGAATGTGAAAGGGCTGGAAACAGCCTTGATCTTATCGATCAAATTTTGGGGAATGGTTTTAACGACAATCAGCCCATTAGGATCATCTCGGACAGAGTATTGAGTATCAGCCGCGACACGAATACCCTGAGCATCTTGAATGACCGAGATACCAACTGAGGAGATTCTGGGGTCTATATCAAAATCAGCCAAAGTAGGTTTACGTGGTTTAGAATGAGCAGGAATTGGCTTGCTCTTCCGATGAAGTTCCTTCTGCTTACGCCGTTGTTTGTTTTTCCTGCCCATCGTTTAAACCCGCGCCTCACCACTCAACAGCTTTTGCATTAATCCGTGTTTGACCACGCGCAGACTCGCCGCTTCCGCTTGTAGGTTGCGAACTATATCATCATGTGCTTCCAGAATGGCAGCAATTTCGAGCTGTTCTTGAATCGGTGGCACAGGGATCTTCAAAAGTAACATCGCGCTACCCTGTAAATTCTTCTGAACACCACCAGCGGCAATATCTAAAACTCGTCGTCTACCAAGATTGGAATTGAGATACTGTCTTAGAAAATTAGGTGCGATTGAGCTGTATAGTCGAAAACGGATCAGAAAAGCTCCAGGTAACACGGGCAAATTGTATCCTTCGAACACTGATACAACCCCAATAGTACCGCTGCGAGTTATAGTCAGGTCGCCTTTTTTTAAGATATGTGACTCAAAGTTATCCAAATTCAATTTGGCCCGCGGCATCGTCTCATAATTGATTTCACCAGAGTCATCAAGGTCGGTGGTTCTGAGTGTCGCCACATTTCCAGTATCGCTATACGCATTAGCAGGAAAACGAGGACCAAAGGCGCTCGACTCTGTATGGTTTTTCAGTGGCTCAATTAGCCAGTGCTTGGGTATTTCACCAGCGTCAGTCTCCTTCGTCGGTGCGCCCTCGCCAGCCAATCCATACGTAAACAATCGCTGCATTACCCCGCGCTTGACCTCTTGTGCCGTTTCGATCTGCGCTTCAACGCGAATAATGTTCGCATCCGCATCACGCAGGACTTCGGCAATACGACGCTGTTCGTCAATTGGGGGATATGGGATTCTGTAATGTAATAGATCATCAGCTCGTATAGCTGAATAGTTTGTAGATCCTACAGCGCTAACTTGATTTTGTAGCAAGCCATGACCGATGCATTGTTCAAAGAAGTTTCTATCGAGTAGTTCATTTACTGTGAATAAGAAATAATGTCCACTGACAATTGAACCTGCTGTGTCCGATTTGACAATGCCAAAACTGCCTTCTTTAGCATCAATCTCAGCGACAATGAAATCTCCCTCTTGGGTAAGCTGCTGGCGTTTCGTATGTATCCTTGATCCAATGATTGTGTCACGAGGAATGACTCCCGTGTTGTACCAACTTACAGTGCAACGCCGATATATTTTATCCTCTTCAATGGTTATCCAAGAGTTGCGCTGTGTCAAAAACTCATGTAGCTTTGCCCAGTGCCAACCCTCCGGCAAATGTCTATGTTTCATTCAATCATTTCCGTTTCCGCTGCTCGTTTCATCCGTGATACAATCATTTTACTCAAGTCGTGCGTTAGTAGAGAAAAAGGTTCTCGTTATGGTGGATGCGACAATTACTGAAGTCATCCCGATTTATACCGATAAAGACGGCAGAATGCGCGTCAGTGGCACGCGGGTGCTGCTGGATCTCATTGTGAATGCTTACCAGCGCGGCGAAACACCCGAACATATTGTGCAAATGTACACCACGCTCACACTGGATCAGGTCTATCTCGCAATCGGCTACTATCTGCGTCACCGTGAAACCGTTGACGATTACATCCGCCGCATGGACGAAGAAGCGGAACGGTTGCGGCGTGAATGGGAAGCAGAACATCCGCCCAGGGTCACAAAAGCTGAATTGCTGGCACGTTTGCAAGCCAAGCGAGACAGTGCCGGATGAAATTCCTCGCGGATGAGAACTTCAACAACGATATTCTGCGCGGGGTCTGGCGGCGCATCCCGGATGCCAGCTTCACCCGTGTTCAGGATACCGACATCGCGGGTGCAGACGATCCGCGTGTGCTGGAATATGCCGCTGAACAGGGTTATATTGTTCTCTCACATGATGTTAACACCATGCGCGGCTACTTTTATGATCGCATTACAGCGGAACTCCCCGCGCCGGGGCTGTTCCTCGTCCACAAGCAAACACCCATCGGCGAAGTGATTGACGCGCTCGAACTCATCATCCTCGCCAGCGACGAGTCCGAATGGCTGGGGCAAGCCGCCTACGTACCGTAAGTTAGTCCTTCAGCATCCCCAACCGCCGTAAATGGTCAGCAAGTTTCGCTTCGGCTGACTGACGTGCCTGCACCGCTTCCTGATACCGCGCAATTGCTGCGTCCACATCAACCGGTTCTTCCGGCTCAACCGTATCCACATAACGCGGGATGTTCAGATTGTAGTCGTTCTCGCGGACTTCATCCACACTGACCACGCTGGCGTATCGTTCCTGATTTTCCCACGCATCATAGGCACTCACAATGTTGGCAACATCTTCATCCCGCAGCACATTCTGATTCGTGCCGTTAGCAAATCCTTCTGCCGCATGGATGAATAGAATCTGTCCGGTGCGGTCTTTACGCTTCGCCTTGTTGAAGATCAGAACAGCGGCAGGGATACCCGTGCCATAGAACAGGTTCGGTGGCAGACCGATCACCGCTTCCAGCCAGTCTTTTTCGATAATACCCTGCCGGATTTTGGCTTCCTGTCCACCTCGGAACAACACACCGTGCGGCATCACCACGCCGCACATGCCATCCAGCATCAGCGTGGCAATCATATGCTGCACGAATGCCAAATCGCCATAGCTGGCGGGTGGAACACCGAATTGAAAGCGCCCGGATTGGTCGGCTTCGGCTTCTTCTTTGCCCCAGCTACTCAATGAGAACGGCGGATTCGCCAGCACACGGTTGAACAACATCAACTGTCCATCGCGCTTCAATTTCGGCTCACGGATGGTATCACCTTTCTCGATGACCGCATCCAGCCGCCCATGCAGTAGCATATTCATTTTGGCGATTGACCAGGTGTTGAGGTTCTTTTCCTGCCCAAACAGGCGTAGATTGCGCGGATTGCCGCCATGTTCTTGCACGTAGCGGGCGCATTCCAGCAACATACCGCCGCTGCCTACCGTCGGATCGCAGATATACATGCCTACCGTCGGTTTCAGCAGTTCGACGAGCAGCCGCACCACCTGACGAGGTGTGTAGAATTCGCCACCCTTTTTACCAGCATCGTCCGCAAATTTAGCGATGAGATACATATAGGCATCGCCCAGCATATCCGGGTTAGGGATTTCTTCGTTTCCTAACCGCATCTTGCCGAAGTGGGCAATCAGCTTGAGCAGGGTCACATCGGGTAGGCGCTCTTTGTTGTTAAAGTCGATGGGTGTCAACACACCTACCAGGGCAGGGTTGTTGGGATGTTCTTCCAGCGCATAGAACGCCTTTTGAATCTCCTCGCCAATGTTGAACGTTTTTTGGCTGAGATTTTTCCAGCGGGCGCGTTCCGGCACAAAGAATTGATGCTCATCCGGGTCTTCTGCAATCGCTTCGGCTTCGGCGCGGCTGCGACCCTCCGCCATCTCGCGTTCGATAACGGCTTTAACTTCGTCCTCGAACACGTCTGACAGGCGCTTGAGGAACAGCATACCGAAGATATAGTTTTTGTAATCGCTGGAGTCGATGCTGCCACGCAGGATATTGGCGCTCTCCCATAAATGGGACTCCAGTTGTTTCTGAGTCAATTTGGTCATAGCAGTAATTTCATAAGATTGGGTGGTTTCATTATCAATTCTACAGCAGGAAGGATTATAGGACATATGAGACTGTAATGCGTGGGTGAAGTATGGGCGGCTCGCAAAAAATATATGGCTGATTTAACGTCTCAGCCAGGACGGTTGAAGTCAGGCATACGCCGCTGAGAGCATCCGTGCAGCACGCTTCATGTACTTCGGGAATGTGCTTGGATTACGTCCGATGTCCAGCGCTGCCTGGCGGTAAGTCTTGCCATCAATCTGCGCTCGGATCGCTCCGGCGATGCAGATGGTGTGCTGGTACTGCTCCAGCAACGCCTCGGCTGGCTCAATATGCCCCTGCTGGTACTGCTCACGCCAATTTTGATAAGGCGAGGTGAATTGTCCGTTGTTCCGTTTCTCGGTTGGCTTCTGCTCCGGCAGTGTGTAGTTATGCCGTTCCAGAAACACCTGCGCGAATTCGTAGCGAACCTCTTGAAGCATCGGTTCTTCATACGTCTTGTGCCAGTTCCAGGGTGTCACACCGGCCAGCGCTGCCGCGTCTTTGCGCGTAACCTGCGTTGTCACCGCGTACAGCGCGACCAGATGTTTAAACGAGTCAGCGTACTTCTCAGCCAGCTTCCGTATGATTTGCTCAACGTCGATGCGGATATCAATGTCGGTTGCCCAGGTCGCCCACTGCTCCACCGAATTCCACCAGCCGCTCGGTGCTGAAAACCCGGTGATGGTGTGTTCATCCCAGCTACTGCGCCAGTCGTAGCTCATCAGCGCTTCTAGGCTGTCGTATTTGTCGTCGTAGTAGCGCAGAGTGGAGATTTTGCACCGTGCCAGAATAAAAAACGCCGCCTGCTGGCGGGTTTTCTGTGCGAGGAAATCCTTGTTTTCAACAAGTTCAAGCCAGAGTGCCATGAACCCGTGCTGGATGCAGTCCGGCAGGTAGTTGGTGCGGTGGATGCCCCTGCCTTTCATGACGTTGGTGACGTAATGCACCAGATCGTCGTAAAGCTGTTGGAAGGTCAGCGAGCCTGCCCATGATGTTGGATAGGTCGCAACACGCGGAAAAGGACGAATTTGACCGCGAATATGAGAACGGAAATCAGAAGCCATGACGAACACTCCCTCGTCACACCGCTGGAATCTGCCAGCACGTCGAGCCACAACCGGCCCGGATTTGCCGGGACAGCATGAGGAGGGTTCCCTGTCAAACAAAAAAGCCACCGCGTGTTTTGGTGGCTTTTTAGGCAGGTAGTTCGGTAGTCCCGTCCTGAAGGGATGGGACTAGCGTATTCGCCTGCTGGTGTTTGATAGGGCGGTTGCCTGTGCTGTAAAATCGCCGCGCCGACGGTTGTGCGAGGGGGATAGGATTGCCAGGGCATGAAAGACCAAAAGGTGATCGTCTGAACTCCCCACCTTCTGTCTACTACGCTATTCAGACACTGATTCCTGTTCGAATTCAGCAAAGAACTCTTGGATTGAATGACATTACGTTCTTTAGTCGCTCATCATCGGGGCACATGTCGCACCAGAAATTTCACGAACTCAGGCTATAGATAGCTGACATTCATTTATCGAGCGTAACAGTTTATTATTTATCAGGTCCTGCCCTGGTTTCCAAACCCTTGTAATCAAGAATCTGGATCTGGTGTCGTTCCACGCGGATCAAATTGTCTTTTGCCAGACTGCGCAAAGCCCGATTGAGCACATCTGGGACGGTTCCCAGTCGATTCGCCATCTCTGCCTGGGTTGCCCAGCGGGGTCGTGACAACTGTTCCTCTGTAGATTGTTCAATCAGATAACGAGCCAGGCGAGCTTCAATCGTTCGCAGCGACAAATCCTCGACCATATGAATGAGCTGCTGTACACGTTCAGCCAGGCGTTGGATGATAACCCGCCCAAGTTCTGGATGCTGGTCAAGCAGCTTCAGTATGACAGTTTGCTGGATGACCCACACCGTTGTTGGTTCGAGAGCGATGACTGTCGCCGGGTTTGCGGACTCAACAAAAACGCCAATCGCATTAAAAACCTCACCCGGACCGATGAAATGTAAGACCTGTTCGCGTCCATCCGGTGATGTCTTGACCGCTTTGAGCCAGCCCACGCGGACAATATACAGGGCTACGTCTTGTTCACCTTCGAGGAACACGACCTGCCCTGTGTCATATTGTTGAACCTTCATGTGTTGGGCAATTGTTTCGATCAGCGCGATGTCAAGATTAGCAAAGTAAGGGACGGTTGAGAGGGCACTTTTTATCTGATTAATTGCATCATCTGTGGACATAACTTCTATTTCTACATTCCTTTGATCGCACTGTCAGTGTTTGTCTTTCCTGCTTATTGTGAAACAAATCAACCAGACAAGCAATCTTTCATGGCGAAACTCGACAAAAGTCGGAGATTTGTCTGTGCAAATGACGGAAACTATATTTACGCAATGGATGCCGGTAAATGTAGATTAGTTAGATAGTGATGGGATAATTCCCGCATGACAAAGAGGCAGTTTACGCTTCCAGTGCCGCTCATTGATGCCAATCGTTGTACTGGTTGTGGGCTGTGTATTCGAGTCTGCCCTACCAATGTCCTAACCATGAGAGATGACATTGCTGTTGTCACAAGTCCTCAGGCTTGTACCTATGCCGGTCACTGTGAACGCATCTGTCCGGCGCAAGCCATCCACCGCCCCTTTCAGATCATATTCATTCATAGGGAGGAAAATTCAGTGAAATCCATGTTTTATCCAGATTGGCAGGAGAAGGTCGTTTTTTCGCCCGGAGGCCCACAGCCGCAGATATTGGCGGAGAACGAGAAGCTAAAAGTCATCATTGGCAGCCTTGAAGTCGGTCAGAAGATACCGCCACATCCTGAGGCGCTGGCGGTATACCACTTTCTCGAAGGAACGGGGTGGATGATCGTGGATGATGAACGGTATCCCGTTCGTCCGGGTGCGACAGTGATCACACCGGAGGGTGCTAAACGCGGTGTGGAAGCTGAAACCCGATTGGTATTCTTTGCAACCCGAATCGCCTGAATTGATTAATAACCAGGAGAAGTAGCATGACATTCGTGACATTTATGACCAGTAACCAGGGACGCATGATGCGCGTTATCGTGGGCATCGTTCTGATGTCCATAGGCTTATTTGTTATCAAGGATACGGTGGGAACGCTTCTCGCGCTCATCGCACTGATACCCATTGCTGGCGGGGCGCTGGATTTTTGCGTGGCGGGATTCATGATGGGATACCCGTTCCGCGGGGCAAAAGCCCGTGAACAGCTTGGGCAGAAACAACACAGATAGGGAGCCGCATCACAGAAACTTTGCAGCTTCAAAAACATTGACGGACAAGAGGAGCAGAATTGTGTTCAATCCCTATTTTCTCGTGGTCTTTCTATATATCGCGCTGGCCGTACTCGGGGCGTTGGATGCTTCGCTGATCAACTTCGAACTGCTGCCCGGTTTTGCGGGGCTGCGCTGGATGCGGGTGCATTTCATCACGCTGGGCGCGCTGACGGAGTTCGCCTTTGGCATCTTACCGGTCCTGGTCGCGGCACGGGTCGGGCTGCCGCGCCCTAAAATCCGGTGGGATATCTGGCTGACGTTGAATTTGGGGTTGCTCATCCTGCTGATGGGTATTCCGCCGATCAACGCCGCACTCATCACCACCGGCGGCACGCTGATCTTCATTGCGGCTACATTGCTCATGATACAACTGGGAAAAATGCGCGCTACCGATACGGCGCAAAAATCCGAAGGCCGCAAATTCTATCTGGTGGGATTGGCATATCTACTGCTGGGCATCCTGGTCGGCACAGGATTGTGGCAAGGCTGGAGCACGTGGCTGCAAATAAAAGTGCCGATTGAAGTCCATATCCACGCCAACAACTGGGGTTTCATGTCGCTGGTATTCGCCGGACTGCTGTTTGATCTGTATCCAAGTTTTGCCGGACGTTCGCTGGCCTGGCCGCGCTCCATCAAGCCCATCTTCTGGATGATGACCATTGGCGCGCTGGGATTGGTGCTGGGGCCGTGGTTCCAATCGAACCTGTTCTCAGTACCCGGTCTGATCCTGCACCTGAGTGCGACAATCTGGCTGCTGCTGAATGTCATCAAACCGTTGGTGGGTGACCGCCAACTGCGGACACCGGGAATGCTGCATCTTATCACCGCCTACGCTTGGATTCTTGCCCCGGTTTTGGTTGCGCCCCTCATCATCCTCCAGGTGTCCGGCTTTCCCGGAGCGGGCATCGAGCAAAATGCGCCGCAGGCTCTGATCTACGGTTGGGTACTCCAGTTTGGATATGCGATGATCCCCTTGCTATTCCGGCGCATCTTCCTGCCGGATACGCCCTCGAAACTTGGTGGAAACTGGTTCAGTCTGATTGCAGTACATCTGGGTGGGATTTTCCTCTGGGTCGGTATTTTCCTCCATGAGCAGCAGGCGACCCTGCATGGTGTGGCTTATGGGCTATGGTTTGTTTCGATGCTGCCCATTGCTTATGAACTGTGGCAGATTGTCCACAACGGGATAAATAACTTACAGGATAAAAATGTAGTTCCTGCCGCAGCCGAGTCGGGTGACTGAGTTCAGTTTGGAGGAACGAACAATGGAAATCACCAAAGAAACGCAGGTCTCGGACATTCTGGAGAAGTATGGTGATATTGCTGAGGTCATGGAGTTATTCGGCATCAAGCGGGTAGGGCGCTACTCGCTGCGCGCGCTGGTAGCCAAAGCCCTCACCGTCGAGTGGGCGGCGCGCATCCATCGCGTGCCACTGGATACCTTCCTGAAAATTCTACAACAGGCTGTGGAATCTAAAAGTCCACCGGATGAGCCGAACTCGGCTTAGGATGTATAATCCTCAATCATCTACAGGAATTGCGATGTTTATCACTTACCTCTTCTCGTTCTCCGTCCAGGGCAATTTGAGCAACAATGTTGGAGACACCTTCACTGTTGGTAAAATGAGGATCTATCATCCGCAACCGAATTGAGACGGATGCGACAGTAACATTGGTATAAGCCATCACAAAGCAGTTTTTACTCTCGGTATCAGTGACCTGTAATGGTGATACCAAAACGAATAAGCACAAATGAATCGAGAATATTGGTATGAGTCTGTCCAAACGATTGGATGAAGCGAGACGTGCTTTTACCAGAGGGGATATGGCGGCAGCGGCAGCGGATCATTGGATGTCAACTTCGCCTTACATGATGGTTATTCTACCCGCCGACGTGGACCTGAGCGAACTCAGCACCAACGAACACTCCGACGATCCCTTTGTCACGTGTGCAGGCACCCCCTACCAACACATCATGGTGCCGGTGGGGGACGCGGAGGGAGACCAGTAAACACGTCCAATTCGGGTTAACACACACAACAATCTATTGCATCGGCGCCATGCTTGCCGCCGTCATATTCGGTCAGTGCTCACCTCTTGTTGTTATCTCTTGGACGACTACAAATCATGGTGGCAGCGGACCCTCATAGATGTTGATGCTATTAAGTAGCAAACTATAGGTCGAGATTTGTTGCAGACCACATTCGCCCTCGAAGGGTTCGACCTGTCCATTGTTATTCAAATCCGCGCCAGTTATTAACGTGGAAGCAATCTGCTGTGCTTCAGTCGCTTGATCCCCGACGGACTCGATGCTATCCGAAGCCAGCAGTTGTTGCTCCAGAGTCACCACCTGATCGACCCAACCACGGACATTTACCAGGCAGACGTGGATCAATTCGCTGTTGTTTTCTAATGTCCGGTTTTGAGCGGTGCTATCTTGGTTGAAGATTTGGTTAAGTTGTTCTTCAATCGTGTCCAAGAAGTATAGGACACCAGAACCCATACCGGGGTTTTCGCCTCGCCCATTGCCGTCATAGTCCACCTGAGTACCTAGCAGAATGTTGATAGTGTGTTCGGCGTGGGTGTGCATCCCGCCGACGCTGTTTGCCCCGGCAGCTAGTCCGGCGTGCTGACTGGCCATCCCCGCCTCGAAAAGTGCGCTGTCCAGTAAACTGCTCCTTGTTCCAGAAACATCCGATTCACTACCATAACTATAACTATTGGTGTTTCTACTCACCACAATCCCAAATGGTGAGATGACCAGAATCTGGTCGAGTGCTTGCGCCACTGTGGCGGGTACACTACCGCTATAGCTTACCTGCTGACTGGGGGAGGTAGCACCGGGGTTCTGTTCTGCGGTGATGATGACGGCATTGAACAGCGCAGATAGATTGTGCCCGGCAGAGTCGGTGTAAACCAGGGCACCATTACCGAGCGCATCAATACGCACTTCTCCCAGATTGAGCAGACTGTCGTCGCGTGTGCTTTCTAGCCATGCGATGTATACCCTATCCATATCGGGCGGCCTCAAGTTCTCTAGTCGCAGTGTGACGGTATCGCCGGTGGCATTGGCTGTGCTGAAGCTCAAGGTTCCATACGTCGGCATAGGGATGGCGGTAGGCTCCGAGACGATGGCTTCCACTGTGGGACTGGGAGGCACTACAGAGGCCACACTGGAATTATTAGCAGAGTCAGCCTGGTTTGGCTTGTTCAACACGAATATCACCACCATAATTAACGTCGCGATAATGGCGAATCCGCCCAGCAGAACAAGAGGATTGATGCCAGACTGGTGAATAACCGTTTGCTGGGTTCCGGTACCCTGATTTGGTGTTGGAAGCAGTTGGTCATTGCTGGCGGGAGACAGGGGTTTAGTCTGTAGCCCGACAGTGGTTTCTTGACCGTGTACAACGCGCCCTAAGTCCTCTGCAAATTCACTGGCTGTTTGGTAGCGTTGCTCGGGATCCTTGGCGAGTACCCGTTGTATCACAGCCTCCAATCCGGGCGGCAATCCTTCTATAGCCCGGTTAATACTGGGGATTGGGTCATTCATATGTTTGACGATCACCTGCACGGGGGTATCCGCCGTATAGGGCTGTTGACCCGTTATCATCTGATAGACAACCACGCCGAGTGAATAAATATCGGCACTTTGCGTGATCGAGTCGCCGCACGCCTGCTCTGGAGACATGTAGGCCGGCGTTCCGATCAGACCGCCGGTTCCGGTAAGTTTGCTGTTTCCTTCGACAAGCTTGACAATGCCAAAGTCCGCCAACAAAGCATGGTGCTCACTATCAAGCAGGATGTTATCCGGCTTGATGTCCCGGTGAATGATCCCCTGCCGATGCGCGTAGTCGAGCGCAGACGCAATCTGGCGGAGTACCTGCTCGACTTCAGGCAGCGGCATTGGACCTTGGTCAATCCGGTCGCTCAGGGAACCACCGGTTACATAAGCTATAACCAGGTACAGAATGTCGCGCTCAACACCATAGTCGTATACGGGTAGAATGTGGGGATGTTGCAACCGAGCGATGGTCCGGGCTTCCAAGCGAAAGCGCTCAATAAACTGAGGATCTTGGCCGGGATGCGGCGGCAAGACCTTGACCGCTACATATCGGTCAATTTCTCGTTGATAGCCCTTGTAGACGGTCGCCATACCCCCCCGACCCAATAGCTCGACGATTTCGTACTTACCAAGAGTACATCCAATTAGCGAGGGTAACATATCACTTCCACAATCCGCGTACAGCCGCACTAACCTCACCACCGCTTGCCGCACCAGTGAAAATTGGAGGTTTTGGACGGTGCGGATGGCAGGGGGAATGAGATCACTTATGAAAGAGGCACAATTTCTTTCAATTAGCATACTCTACATGTAAGGCGGTAGCTGTGACCCACGTCACATCGGGTGATTGGTTTTACAAATATCAGGAGGCTTAACGGGCTTCTTGGAGCGCAATTGAGCGGAGAGTGTCGAGGTCTTGAATCAGGATAGTGCTGCGGGTCATGCGGACGAGTCCGTCCTCTTCAAAGCGTTTGAAGGTGCGGTACACCACTTCACGCACAGTACCCACCATGTCGGCAAACTCCTGTTGAGACAGCAGGCGATCAAAGACGATTCCTTCATCGGATGGCTGCCCCTCAACCTCGGCGCGAAGAATCAGAACGGTTGCCAGGCGTGAGGTGACATCACGGAACGCTAAATCATGAACGAGGGTCACAAACTGCTTGAGCCGGTTGGTGACCAGTTCCAGCAAAAGTTCCTGAAAATCAGCGTGAGCGGATAGCAACTGCCCTAGCGCATCCGGCGGAATATGGATGGCAGAGACCGCCGTAAGCGCGGTGGCCGCGCATGGGCTGGGCGCGCCAGTTGAGAAGGATTCCGCGCCAAAACCGTCTCCCGGCATGAGAATCGCTAGAATCTGAACCCGCCCCCTGGATTGACGATAAAGTTTGATGCGCCCCTCTTGCAATGCGAACAGTCCAGTAGGGGGAGCGCCTTGCCTATAGAGTAACTCACCCGCATTCAAGCTCACAACCTGTGCCAGTCTAGCGATATGTTGGATCGTGGCTGGTTTGAGGCTCAGAAATGTCGGTAGATTGGACAATGCATCAGGGTTGATCATTGCCATATTCATGTTATTTTACATCCTGTAGATTCAAGACTAGGGGTAGCCTTGCTGCACTGCTGTGACTCAAATCACGTCACTGCCGGTTCACCGTCATCGAACCGGCAGGGCAGGGTCAGCGCGCTGGGGTCAACCAATGTAATCTGTCCAGGCTCGATGCGAACCGTTCCGGCTTTTTCAAGGGATGCCAGGTGACGGGTCACAACCTCACGGACCGTCCCCGACAAAGCCGCCAGTTCCTCGTGTGTCAGGATGACAACGCGCTGCGATTCGATGCGATCTGCATAGGTGAGGAGAACGTCATTGATGCGATCTGCAACGGCCCACGTACTCAGACTTGTGCTCAGGCGAGCAAGAGATTCGAGACGCTGGCTGTAGACATGCAGCAACGCGGCCACAAAGTTGGGATCCGCCTTTCCTACATGTTGAAGTTGCTCCTGAGGTAAGACAAAGAGGGTCACGTTATCCAACGCCTGGGCAGTCGCCGGATTTCGTCCCGTGTTAAACAAAGGACAACTGCCGAAGCACTTACCCTGATTCATCAGGCAAATGCCCTGGACACGCCCGTTCAGGGATTGCTTCATGATTTTGACACGACCTTCGGCCACAAACCACAGCCCCACCGATGGTTCCGACTCGACAAAGATGAGCTGTCCCGGCGCATAGGTTTGGCGGACCAATATGGCTGCAAGCTGCTCAAGCTGTGTCTCAGGCATCGCTCGAAAAGCGGAAAGCATCAAGAGTTCTGAAACCTGGATGACAGGACGAGGGTTAGCCATTTATACTTTGCCAAAAACCTTAAGGAAACAACTTGGGTTGATTATATTCCATAGCTGTCACAATGCTCCACTATGAATGTCGAGTTGTACGAGCATCGAGGTCCGCGTGACTTGAGTCACATCCCATCCTTTGTACTCGACCTAACATAAACCATGTCAGGGTATAGCGATATACTCGGTTTTGGCTTGCCCCACTGGAACGATGGCGGGCTAAAGCAAATGAAGCTCGATTCAGATGATAAAAACGGCGAGGTTTCATGCAAACAAGTTGTGCCTATACTGATGTCTCGACCCCGCAATGTAGAATGATCGAATGAACATCACAAACATCTTACGCTGGATACATATTCTCGCCGGAGCGGCCTGGTTGGGCGAAGTGGTGGTAGTCAACTTCATCCTGGTCCCCGTCCTCGTTCGTTTGGAACCCGGGAAACGTGGATGGTTCCTGGCTGCCATCTTCCCGCGCATATTTCGTCTGGCATCCGTTTTTTCTCTGACGACGATACTCGCCGGCGCAGCTCTAAACCTGAGCTTGAACGGCTGGCAGATAGATGTAGCGGTTGTTCGTCTGACTTCATCCCGGTGGGGATGGAGCATTCTGACGGGCGGCTTATTAGGATTGGGACTCACCCTCTTTCATTTCATTGCCGAACATCGTCTGGAACCGCATGTAGTGGCTGCTCATGAAGAGTCCGATAACGAAGCCTTTGCGCTAATTTTGCGCCGTCTGCAAATTATTCCCCGTGCCGGATTGGGCGTTCTGGTGCTGACATTTCTACTGATGATGTTCGCTGTACGGGGGCTTTAGAGAGGGCTATATATGAAAATTCTTCTGGTCAACCCACCCAGTGGAGAGTTAACGGTTGGCTTGAAACACCTGGCAAAGGTTGAGCCGCTGGGTTTGGAGATTATCGGTGGGGCAGTCCGTGAGCATCATGTTGAACTGCTGGATATGGAAATTGAGACCAATCTGGAAGACACACTGCGGCTTTTTCAACCCGATGTTGTTGGGGTCAGTGCTCAGGTTGTACAGACCTATACCGCACAGCGGGTTCTCAAGACAGCAAAAATCTTCAATCCCGATATTCTGACGGTCGTTGGCGGACATCATGCGACCCTGTGTCCACACGAATTCAACGCGCCCTTTATTGATGTGGTCGTGATTGGTGAAGGTGTGCCAGCCTTCAGAGAAATCGTGGCCCGATGGGAGAACACACACACAAAGGACTTCGATGACATTCTGGGATTGGGATTGCCGCGCAATGGCACATTTTGCCTCACCGCCGCACGCCCGTTTCCTCCTAATCTGGATCATCTCCCGCAACCGGACCGCTCACTGACCGCTAAATACCGTTCGCGCTATTATTATCTGTTTGAAGACTCGATTGCCTCAATCCAAACCTCGGTGGGATGTACTTTCCCCTGCAACTTCTGTTCGTGCCAGCATTTTACGCAGCGACGCTTTATCACTCGTTCGCCTGAACTGATTGTCGAAGATTTGAAAACCATCAAAGAAGATTTCATCATGTTCTGTGATGATCATACTTTCATTGATGTGAAACGGATGGAACATCTGCACGACTTGATTTTAGAGGCAGGCATTAAGAAACGGTATTTCGCGTATACGCGCACGGATTGCGTCGTGAAGAATCCAGAGATATTTGCAAAGTGGGCGAAAATCGGACTGATGATGGTCATGACGGGATTAGAGGCAATCGACGATACACGCATCCAACAGGTTAACAAGAAAACGAGTATCGAGATCAACGAGAAGGCAATTGAAATTCTGGCGAAGAATGGCATTGTCCTGAGTGCAGGATTTCTGGTCATGCCCGATTACACCGAAGACGACTTCAAACGCATTGATGCGTATGTCAGACGACATCCCAATATTGCTCTGACTGAACTAACACCACTGACACCGCTGCCGGGGACAGGCTTTCATCAGGAAATGAAAGATGTTGTAACAACCCATCATCGAGAAGTTTATGACCTTGCCCATTTTGTTCTTCCAACGACGAAATTATCGCAATCGGACATGTATCGCCTGATCCAAAAATATTATGTGAGAATTGTCCTTCGGGCGATGATGCGATTAAAACTCTACCGGTCACCCTATATTTTTAAGCGCCACATGCCACGTCTCATTCTAGGGTTGCTGCTCAACAGTCGTTTAATCAAACGGATGCACTTCAGCACAACTATCCCGGCTCCAATCGAGTAGATGAGAACATATTGAACAAAGGCGGGTTATTGAATGAGTGAACAATATCATTATGCAGTCGTTGGGGCAGGACGCCAGGGTGTAGCTGCTGCCTATGACATAGCGAAGTGGGGCAACGCTGGCAGCGTTCTCCTGGCTGATACGAACGGGGACCTGGCAACTCGTGCTGCCGAGCGCATCAATAACTTAATCGGACACAAAGTTGCCAGTGCCACGCAGATTGATACACGCGATTATAGTGTTCTTGTCGAATTGCTCAAACCGATTGATGTGTTCCTGTGCGCTGTGCCTTTTGTATTCATCCTCGATTGTACACGGGCCGCTATCGAGGCGCGTGCCAGTATGGTTGATCTGGGTGGTCACACTGACACTGCACTCAAGCAGTTAGCGATAAACGACGAGGCGCGCGCCGCAGGTATTACGGTTGTCCCCGACTGTGGCATGGGTCCAGGCATGAATAACACGCTTGGGATGTATGCCATTGAGCAGTTGCAGATGCACAACGCAATACCGCGCGAAGTGCGGCTGTGGGATGGTGGGCTACCCCAGACTCCACCTGAACCCTGGGGTTATCAGTGTTCGTTCCACATCAACGGTCTCACCAATGAGTATGACGGGCAGGCGCTCTTTCTGCGCGACGGGGTGGTCACACCGGTGGATGCACTGACCGAACTGGAGACAATTGAGTTCGAGGGTGTCGGCAAGCTGGAAGCATTTGTTACATCGGGCGGCACATCCACTGTGCCTTATACCTGCGAAGGTATCTTGCAGGTTTACGAGAACAAAACGCTGCGTTATCCGGGTCATTACCATCAGTTCAAAGCCTTCAAGGACCTGGGGCTTTTCCGGGAGGAGCCGTTAAGCGTTGCGCCCGGTCTAACTATCAGCCCGCGCCAGGTGTATCACACCCTGCTTGGTCCGAGCATCGAGGCTGAGCGGGTGATGGATATCTGCCTGATGCGTGCCAGAGGGACCGGCGAGAAGGATGGCAAAGACCTCTCGCTGGTAATTGAGCTGATTGACCGCTACGACGAGGTTACCGGCTTCACGGCGATGGAACGTTTGACCGGCTGGCACGCGGCGATTATGACGCAGTTCATCGCACGGCGTGACATTCCCCCTGGTGTCTGGACGCTTGAGAAGGCCGTCTCCGCGACGCGCTTTCTAGAGGAAGTGCGTCGTCGCGGGTTTCATATCACGGAACGATGGGAGGATTGACTCCTCCCGTCGCTCACCTAAATGAGCGAGTCAGCATTTTCGAAGTGGCTTTATAGGCATCCCGGAAGAACTTGAAGTGAGAGGATGTTAACCCCAGAGCAATGAAAGAGAAGGTGGATTTTGATCTCGATAAGCGTACCTGGCATCCATCCCCACTGCTTGGACAGATTGTCCTGGTGACAACCGTCAACAAGGATGGTAGTTCCAACATTGCACCGAAAAGCTGGATTTCGATGATGGTGTTGAAACCTCCTATCCTGGCATTAGGTTGCAATCTCAAGCACCACACGGCCCAGAATATCCTCGCCAATCGAGAATTTGTCGTGAATGTACCCGGAGTAGAACTGACTCAGACCATCTGGCATAGCCACAAATTGCCCCATCCCCGACCTGTAGAAGCGGTTGGGCTGACACCAATCCCTGCCGTAAAAGTACAGCCACCGCGCATTGACGAGTGCAAGGCACATCTGGAGTGCGTGTTTGATCAATGCGTGAGTTACGGGGATGAGGTGATTCTGTTAGGTCAAATTGTTGCGGTTTCGGTGGACAAATCGATCTATGATGCTGCTGCTGATGTTTACGCGCAGATGCGAATGGTGTGTTTTCTGGAAAATGTGACTTATGGGATCATTGAGTACGCCAACCGTCTTGAGACGGCTAATACTTGAGGGCAGATGAGATTATGCAAATTCACTACTTCGGTTGGTCAGGAGTCACGCTGCGACATGAGGATACCCTGATAGGCTTTGACTTGTTCGGCGATGCAGTGACGTGGGACACACTCAAGGGAAACCGGGTGACGGTGCTTTGTCTGACACATGGGCATCCCGAACATGCAGGCTCTTTAAGAGCGCTTCTGGAAGCACCGGAAGCCCGTCCTCACCTGGCGAACATCCATCTGATTTCGTCACCGGATGTTATCCACTACATCAACCGGCATAATGTACTCGCACCAGAAAATGTGCATCCGGTCAAGGATAGCGAGAGTGTGACGATAGAAGGTGTAAAGGTTACGGTCTTTACTTGGGTGCATATGCCACTGCTACCTCCCGGGTTGCGTGAAAAACTAGAGTACATTTTCCAATTGCTCATTCATCCGATTGATCTGATACGCATTGGAACACTGGGATTAAGCTTACCGATGAATGCGCCGCAGCTTGGCTTTCATATCACCTATCCTGATAGCACAACTGTTTTGAACTACTCCGAAGGTGTGCATCGCCTTACAAATTCTGGGGAAGTTGAGCATGTTGCTCACAAGCTGCCTATGGACATGCTCTTCTTTGCAGTTGAACCAGATGATGCCGAAATCATTCCACGCTGGGTGGAAATGCTTGCTCCTAGAGAAGTCTATATCTATGAGGCACATCGTCCCTGGCGCGATACATTTCACCTGCCTTTTATCGACTTGAATAAGTATGCAATTGAATTATCAGAACGCTTTCGCACGATGACGTTTAGTGCAATGACAAAGGTAGGTCAGATCATCATAAAATGAGGTAGCATCATGCGAAGATTGGGATATTCAAAAACTCATATTTTTGCTATTTGGTCTTTGGCTCATGTATCGAAAGAGTGAAATCCGGTTTTGAAGCAACGGGCTTAAGTCTCTTATTTGCACGGATTCTGAACATGAGCCTTAGTTTTACAATAGATTAAATGCCGTGATATGATAAGTCGAGGGAAGAGCATCATGGCAGCTTACCCCATTCCTAAAACCACACTCTTTGTTGGCAGAGACACTGAGTTAAATGACATTGCCGAGTTGACGAATAATCCACTCTGTAGGTTGTTGACACTGACAGGCCCCGGTGGAATTGGCAAGACGCGGTTGGCAGTGGAAGTCGCACAACGGCAGAATGCCACTTTTCCCGACGGGTTCTGTCTCATCCCCCTCCAACGTCTTCATTCCCACGAATTCATCATTTCAGCAATGGTCGAAAGCCTCCGGTGTCCGATTTCCCCAAACCGTGATTTGTTTGAGCAATTGCTTGAATACCTCAGTGGAAAATCGCTGCTCCTTGTTACAGACAATTTTGAGCATCTTCTTGAAGGAGTCCATCTTCTCAGTGACATCCTTGCCCATGCACCCCAGGTCAAAATTCTGACGACCTCTCGTGAGCGACTGAACATAGTCGAAGAATGGGTCTATGCTGTCGGTGGCTTATCCTTTCCCATCAATGAGCGAGAAACGGAAATCGAGGTTTATAGTGCTGTTCAGTTGTTCATGCAGAATGCGCGGCGCTTGCATCACAGTTTTGCATTGACACCGGGATGCAAACCTGCCGTAATTCGTATTTGTCGGCTAGTGGGCGGGATGCCGCTGGGGATCGAACTAGCTTCCGCATGGGCGCGTGTATTGCCCTGTGAGACTATTGCGGATGAGATAGAGCGTAGCCTTGATATTCTGGAAACAACCTCAGGAAACATGACACCACGCCACAGAAATATGCGCGCGGCATTTGAACCGACGTGGAACAGATTGACAGAAGTCGAACGTGATGTGTTCAGGAAACTCTCTGTATTTCGCGGCAGTTTAGCACTGGATGCCGCCGAGGTTGTAGCAGGTGCCACACGCCCTGCTCTGCGTTCACTCGTTGATAAATCGCTCTTGCGAGTGGACAGCACTGGTCGCTATTCCTTGCACGAACTTTTGCGTCAATATGCTGAAGAACAACTGAACGGCTTACCAGAAGCACGCGAACAGACACTTGATTTACACCGCGATTTTTTCATGCGCTTTCTCGGAGAACGCGAGAACCAGATGGTCTTCCTCGGACAGCAGAAAGAAGCCGCCGCGAAAATCGGCGAAGACCTGGAAAACGTGCGTGTTGCTTGGCGGCGTACCGTTGAACAGGGTCGATTTGCGGAAATGTCTACAGGCGGCGAGGGGTTGTGGGGTTTCTACTGTATGCGGGGATGGGATCAGGAAGGCACAGAAATTTTTCGCTGGTCAGCAGCACAACTTCGTAATTCCTCCAATAGAGAGTCAGAAACATATCTGAGGATCCTAGGGGCTGTTCTGGCCTTTCAGGGACTCTGCTCACTGTCTTTTTCTGAGCGGGAGGCGCAAACAGTTGCTCAAGAAAGCCTGTCGATTCTCCGTCGTCTGCCGGTGGGTAAGGAAATGATCTATGCCCTGCAACTCCTTGTAAATCTCAGCCATGATGAGGCTGAAAAAACACAAATCGTACAGGAATGTCTGACTATCGCCAGAGCAGTTCAACATAGCTGGTGGATTCCTGTGTGTATGCTGGAAGCGAGTGAATTGGCGGCTAATCGGGGTGACTATGCTGAAGCGAAATCGCTCCTTGAAGAGATTCTGATGCTTGCCCATCACAATAATTATCAAGTCAGCTCGGTTCAGGCGTTTATCGCTCTGAGCCAAATTGCTCTGCTGGAAGGGAAGTATGCCGAAGCACAATCATTGGCGCAAAAAGCACTCGTGGCGGCTGAGGACACCGGTTATACCGCCGCCAAGTGGTGGATTCATTCCGCGATTGCGGATAGTGCGCTGTTGCAGCGGGATTATCTGGCTGCACAAACACACTACAAAAACGGTCTGGCAATTTGTCAGGAATTGAATGACCATCGGGGTTCTGCCTTCGAACTCAGTGGTTTGGGCTGTACCGCGTGCGGCTTAAGGGATTTCTCACAGGCGCGCCGCTACTTCTATGACGCTCTATGTTCCGCCAAAGAGGTGAATAGTCTACCCGCCATTCTGGACATCGTTAGCGGAACAGCCGGATTGTTAGCAGACATGGGTGAACCGGAACGTGGCATACAGTTTGCTGCTTATGTGGCAAACCAACTATCCCTAGAAAAGATCACTAAAGCACGCAACCTCCACCTGCTGCAATCACTAAGAACTGTCCTTGCACCGGAGATCGTCGACAGAGCTATTCAACAAGGGGAGCGGCTCGAATTCGATGAAACAGTTAGTATTTTGCTCACAGAATTGAAACAGATGGTTCGAGAAACACCCACGCTACCTATCGTCCGTTCGCTGTCTGATCCACTGACCGAACGAGAGGCAGAAGTGCTGAGCCTTATTGCAGAGGGGCTGTCCAATTACGATATTGCAGTGCGTTTATTTTTGGGGGTGAGTACCGTCAAAACGCATGTCAACCGTATTTTCAGCAAATTGTGCGTGAAAAACCGAACTCAAGCCGTTGCACGCGCACGTGAATTACATCTGATTTAATCTTGTCACCGAATTAGTATCCCCATCGGTTTCTGGGGATTTCATAATCACTTTACTGATTCCGCTCCCTCAAATTTCACCCTGTCTCCACCCAAATATCAATCGAAAGTTTGACGACTGAGATTCGATTTGTTTGTACTCTGAATAAATAAGCTCTGCTACACCTGACAAGACGGCATACGACCAGAATGCTCTCTGGAACGATTTTGGGACAGCATATCCTAAACTGATGGCGACTTGTCAAATGAACTATAGGAGGTCGTATGAGCGAGAGTGTGAAGTGGAAGGTGACAGGTGCTTTGCCCGAAATATACGAACAGGTTTTTGTGCCTGCTGTAATGCGTTTGTGGGCAAGCAGGTTGGTTGACCTGGCAGAACCGCTACCAGGAACACAGATTCTGGATGTCGCCTGCGGAACCGGTGTTGTTGCTCACCTCTTTGCCGAGCGCATTGGGAATGCAGGACGGGTCGTTGGCTACGACATCAGTCCCGAAATGATGGCGATTGCACGGGCAAAACAGTCGAATTCTGCGATTGAATGGCGGCAGGGAAATGCACTTGAATTGCCCTTTCAGGATGGCGCGTTTGATATTGTGACTTGCCAACATGGTCTGATGTTCTTTGAAGATCGCGTCAGAGGATTGCAGGAGATGTACCGAGTTCTCGCGCCAGGTGGAAGCCTTCTGGTTCTGGTTTGGGGCGCGATTGAACATAACCCCGGATTTTTCGCCGTAGCAGAAGGATTCAAGCGACATGTAAGCGTCGAAGCCAGTGATAGCATTCGCGGTTCTTTTGTACTTGGCGACAATCACCAGGTTCGCTTGCTCGCCGACGCAGCCGGATTTCAGAATGCGGTCATCCAAGAACTAACTGAACAGGCATACTTTCCATCTGTCGAAATTCATGTTCACGGTTATGGCGCAATGCTTCAGGCTGTGGTGGACGAAGCTGTACACACACGATTGATAACTGACGTGACTGTTGCGTTACAGTCCTATGTGAACCATGCGGGGCTACACTGTCCTATGGAAGCAATTTTGATGCATGTGAGGAAATAGGCATCCAGCCGGATGCTTGAGGAGTAAATTCGGTTGCCCTATTTCAAGATCAAATCTTAAACAGTTTTGGTTGAAAGGAAAAAGAACATGGCAAAGACATTTGGACAGATGGTGGCAGAGGCAATGGCGGGAGTTCCAACGGTTACCCCGGCAGAGGCGCAAAAGCGTCTCCAGCAACACCCGAATACCCTGGTGATTGATGTTCGTGATGCCGCAGATATCGCTATGACCGGGACAATTCCAGAGGCGATGAACATCTCACTGGGCAGCCTGACCTACAAAGCCGACGACGAAGTTCCTGAAAACTGGCGCGAACTGACACTGAAAGACCGTTCACGCCCTATCATCACGACCTGCATTCTTGGTCCGATGGGCGCGCTGGGAGGTAAGCTGCTCCATGATATGGGCTTCACCAATGTCTCGATTCTGGAAGGTGGGGTTCAGGCATGGATAGATGCAGGCTTGCCTACCAAACAGGTAGGTGAGGCATAGGAGGAAACCATGTCTGATTATGCACATCCTGAAATGCTTGCTAGCACAGAATGGGCGGCTGAACACTTGAACGACCCGAAAGTACGTTTTGTCGAGGTGGGCTTTAGCGCCGATGCTTACAATTCCGGGCATATACCGGGAGCGGTATATTGGGCATGGAATGGGAATGTGTTGCAGGTAGGCAACCGCGATATCCTGGATAAAGCAGGTCTGGAAACTCAGCTTTCACGGGCTGGAATTGCTCGGAATACAACAGTCGTTTTGTATGATGGTCTTAGCAATCTACTGGCGGCAATGGGACTGTGGATGCTCAAGATATACGGTCATCCAGATGCGCGCTTATTGGATGGCGAACGGACGAAATGGACGAGCGAAGGTCGTCTCCTAATGACCGATACACCGGACATCCACCCCACAACGTACAAAACCAAAAAGCCAGATTGGACGCTGCGAGCGCACCGTGACCTGGTTTGGGAGGGAATCGGCAAACCCAAGCGGGTGCTGATAGATACACGTACTACAACGATGTATAGTGGTGAAGACGCAATGGGCGGAAGCGTTGGCGGCCACATCCCCGGTGCGATCAATGTACCTGCTGTGATGGAAATGGATAACGGACAGTTCCGCCGCTGGGGCACACCCACAACGAATGCCGACGGAACCTTCAAATCTGCCGATGAGCTACGTGCCTTGTTTAGCAGCAAAGCCATTACCCCTGACAAAGAAGTAATCACCTACTGTGTACGGGGTGGATTGTCCACTCATATGTGGTTTGTGCTGAAATATCTGCTGGGCTATCCAGAAGTCCGCGAATATGATGGCTCCTGGTCCGAATGGGGGAATCTCATTGGTGTACCAGTTGAACGAGCAAGTGTGTAGAAGTTCATTCCAACGCAGAGCTTGTGCTAGCGCGGGACTTTACCAGATAGGAAAAACTCGCCAGCAGTATCCCCAAAAGGTGCTGCTGGTGAGCTACGCAGTGCAGATTTGGTCGGTGGGTCGTTTTATCCCCGGCCTTCTGCATAAAACCAAGTCTGTGAGATAGCTACATCTTAACACCATCCTAGAAGTGATCTTCGTCACTGGCGTGCCATTGTCAAGATGCTCAATAATGAAATCAATATAATTTTGCCGCAGTATGTTGCTGTGGATGAAATAAAGACTGCTTCTGTTCTCGCAACCGAAAGCTGGCCTATACAGGTGAAGTTGTTCGGCTTTTTGCTTTTATGAAAGAAGCAAAACATCATGTTAAAAAGAATGTTTCTCGTATTCCTGAACGTCGCGCTTATTATAGTGTCACTTTCGACTGTTCAATCACAGGAGAATACGCCACCTGCACCCATACCCTCTCCGCGTGGATACCATAATATGACCTACGATCATGAATCAGATCGGACCATAGTTTTTGGCGGTCTCACAATGACATCTGCTACCAGTTTCGACACCCACACAGACACCTGGTCCTACGACATTCATACGAACACTTGGACGCTGATGAGTCCCGCTCAATCGCCTTCGAATCACGGGCTGCTCGCCTATGATGTGCAGTCGGATCGCGCGATTTTGTTCCTGGGAGGGGATTGGCCTGCTGTGATCTTTAGAGAGACCTGGGCGTATGATTTCAACACCGATACCTGGACAAATATGGAACCGGAAACGGAACCTCCGGGTTTATTAGGCGGTATGCTGGCTTATGATTCGGAGTCTGACCGTATGATTCTCTTCAGCGGGTTAGATGTCGTCAATTCCCGTCCGCCTAATCACTGGCTGTTTCCCAACGAGACCTGGGCGTATGATTTTGAGGGCAACACCTGGACGAAAATGAATCCGGCGGTTAGCCCACCGGGACGGAATTATGCCGCAATGACTTATGATGTCCAGGCAGATCGCGTGATCCTGTTTGGCAGCACGGTTGGGGCGGATAACCCGGATGGATTCGAGGAGGTTAACGACACCTGGGCTTATGATTACAATACTGATACATGGACGGCACTGGAACCCGTTGAGGCCCCTTCGCCGCGCGGATACGCGGATATGGTCTACAGCGACAACCTGAAACAGGTGATATTGTTTGGAGGAATATACGAATCCAGAGGACAGGAGGATGCTCTTGGCGATACTTGGGCGTATGACTTTACCACAAATACCTGGAGCGAACTGCACCCCGCCGAATCTCCCAGCGAACGCGGTTGGCACAGGATGGTTTACAACCATTCGGCAGATCGAATTGTCCTGTTCGGTGGTGGAGCCCATCGCGAGTACTTTGATTCAGAAACTTGGATTTATGATCCTAACGCAAATACGTGGGATGATGCGGGTCACTAGCGGTACAGGAAGACAGGAAGTGGGCTTCTTGTTTGTACGACTGTTTGAGTTCTTCCGCCGTCTCCTGCCAGTCCGTCTTGACCCACAGTCCGATAGCTACTTCCTAAAAGCTTTTTTGGCTCAACTTGCAACTGTAGTACAGAATTGGTAAAAGCCGCCCTGCTCTGCAAAAACGATTCGACTGAGGGTTAGCAGTTGGTGAAGACATTGCCTGCCAGATGGCGTCATTTTTGCTGAACTGAACCAGTGTCACAGATGTCACGGGGCCAATTTCAGTCTGTTGATGTGTGATGTGGATACCCCGTGTAGCTCTGCATTTTGTAGCCCAAATACAATTCTGTGACGGGTTCGCTGGTTCACCTGTGACAGTGATGATTTTGGAGTTCTCCCAAAAACAAGAAAGTGCCTCTCTCAAGTGAACCAGTGTCACACCTGAAACAGGCACTTTTATGTTCTTTCACTGCGCTGATTCGCACTGCTATGCTATCACTGAACCACTGTCACAGTCGTCACAGCCCAGAAAATCGGCTTTTAACTGCCAGAGTCGTGTGGGGATGCCCCGGATGCGGCGCTGCACCGTCAGGTTATTCGTACCGGGGATCAGCCAGCCATCTTCCTTCAACTGCGCTCCAATCGCCGGGGTATTGAACCTGAGCGGCTGCACCCGCAGGACGGCGCGGTGCGCGACATCCGGCAGCAGGTAGACATAACGCTCATCGAGATAACCGACGATGGTGGTGCCAGGGCGCGGCTCTTCCGGTTCACGCATATCTTTCGCCAGCATCAATTCGCCACTGGCGAGAAGCTGTCCCAGTGTATCGATAAACACCTGTCCAGCACGTTCCTGCTGCACTGCTTTCACCGTTTCCACGATGCTGTCCTGCCACGAGGGTAACATCTCGTCGCAGTCAAGTTCTTCCATGAATTGACGAAGCATTTGGTAGGTTGTGACCAGCACTGCCCAATTCTGAACCATGCGTCCGGTGTTCGCCTGCCGTCCTAGCTTACTGGTGAGGTTGTCGCGGTAGCCCTTCACATTCGACTCGAAACGACTTGCCAGTTCTTTGGTCAGTGTGCCTGCATCCGCCCGTGCTGCAACCCACTGGATAAATTTCGCGGTGAAACCGGGGAGTTGGTCACGTACCACTTCCAACTTCGCCAGCGCCGCGCCACCCGGATCACGTTTCTCCCAGGGTGGAATTTCCAGCACCAACATGCGGGATAGGATCGAGGCTTCGCCCTCCAGCGTTGTCTCGCCAGTGGACAACAGCAATCCGCGACAGGGACGCTCATGCCGGAGTTTCGCTTCGCGGGTCAGCCTGCCCCGCCCCATGCCACGCGAGTAGCTCTGCAAAAAACGAGTGAAGGTGCGTTCGTCGGCATAGATGGTCTTGTAGTCGTCCACCCAGTAGAGGGTATCCGCAAGCGCGTAACCCAGTGCCTCAACAGTATTGATGGTATCGCCCCATTGACCCGGTGGGGTGTCACGTGTGAACTGCCCGTAGAAACTGGTCAGTAGTGATGCGATTTCCGATTTGCCGCTGCCCGATGTCCCGACCAGATGCACCGCCGGGCGGGTCGCCGCGGCAGGAAAGAAGCGCTGCACGATAGGAAGCATAGCGAACGCAATAAGGGAGGGCGCAAGATGTCTGGGAAGTGTGGTGATGGCTGCCTTAAACGCTCCCAGACTCTCCTTCCACTCCGCGCCACGCAAGCGGTAGTCGCGCAGTCGACTTTCAAGTTCGACCTCTGGCGGCTCACTTAACTGCCCATTGGCACTGACACTCATCTCCGGTGAAACATACACCCACTTACCATCAATCTCGGTCCAACCCATGAAGCGGTAGGTCTTCCGACGCGGGTATGTGCCCGACAATGCCAGAATCGCAGGCGCTAAGTGACGAATCATTCCAGCGCGGACAGTGAAGTTTTCCCCTGCATATCCGGCGATAAAACGCTGCAAGGCATTCGGGTCGCCAAACAGTTCGCTCGGTACATGCAGCGTCAGTGTTTCCTCACCACAGGTCAGTTCTAGCGAGGTCAGGTGCTCGACCTGCCCATCATCGTCCATGCGAGAGGTACGCTCCAATACCCGTCCTATCCATCCGGCGACGATTTGGCGGCTGATGCCGCGCTCGGTTTGTTTCTCAAATACTATACTTCCATCAGCGATGAGATATTGTTCCGTCGCAAGGGTGGCAAAACTGTTCCGGTCTGAAGTGCGCTTCGCCTCTCGATACAGTCGGTCAAGATCAGCGATTTTCAGTCCATCGCCGCACAACACTTTGAGGCGCTGGCGTTCGGCTGCCCATTCAACGGCGTTGAGGTGAGCGCAGGCGGTCACTGCTGCACTGATTTGTTCCATCGTCGGGCGTTCACGTTCCATCTCCTGCTGTCCAAAACGGCTGACGAGCTGCTCCACCTGCTGGCGTGCGGTTTGCCGTGATTCCGCGATGGGTTCACGCGCTGGTCGGCTATAAACGCTCTTGATGGTTGCCAGCCCCTCGCGTTCACTGCTGCCGCTGGTAAGGTGGCGCGGGATGAGTTCACGTTCCGTGTCGGATTGACTGTAGCCCGCATCCCGCAGTTGGCAAGCCGCCGCGAACAGTTCATTGTTGCGACTGCCATCCGTCGTGCCGGATGCTAGATAGTTTTCGGTGCGCGGTGGCAGCGGGTGGTGTCCATTTCCGTTCAGCGTTACCACCTTCAATCCATCAAATCTCGATTGATGGGGTTGGTTCTCCAACCAGGCGAAGGTATCCAGCGGGTAACGTCGTTCCAAGTGGCTCTCGACCACAGTGACCACCACACCACCCCGAACCGGCTTGGTATTCACCGAATTGGGGAGGCGCATAATCCCTGCGACAGTTTTGACATATTCAGGATCGCCGCCTAATGCCGCGAACAGTCCGCGCAGGATGCCAGCGATTTTCTGACGATCAATATCGCTCTGAAGCTGGAACGGCTCATCCAGCAGCCAGTAACCATGCCAGCCGCCCCCACTGTCGAGGATAAACGAGGGCGCAGGGTCGAAGTCTCTGAGTCGTGTTAAGTTCTGGTCACGCTGGTGAATATCATCACAGTCAATATCGACCCATAATGCCGGAACGAGCGCAGCGGCTTCCGCCTTACCCTGTTTCACCTTCCGCAGACAGGGTGCGAAGTACACGCCATACCCCTCGCGGTTGAGCGCTTCCGCCTGCCTCAATACTTTTTCCAGTTCGCGGTTGTTCCCCATGCGTCCCCACAGCGAACGCGCCTCACCAATGATCGGGTGAATGCAGCGTATTTCGAGGTAGAGGTTGTTCGGGCTCCCTTTATAGAGCGCGTTCAGAAACTCGTGCCTTCCAGCACTGGGCGCGTCGAATGTATCCGTCTTGTTCACAACGTCGTTCTGTGTCATACTCGATATATTCCTTTTAGGTTGGTACACAGGGGTTTGGAGCGCACACGTTTGGCGACGGTAGGCGCTCTTCTCCCCTGTGTGCTTTCTCCACTAAAGTTCAAATTCGGGCGATATGTCCCTTGTTGACTGCTCATATCCCCCTATTTCCTCGATCAACGCCGTGCGTTGTTCAGCATTCATCCCATTGAGAAATCCTGCCAGTTCTTTGAGTTTGCCCATGTCGCCGTTCATCTCCCGTGCCAACACCCGCGTGAAAAAGGCTGCCTGTTCATGTGGCAGTCCTGCCGCCAGCGGACGGAATTCCAACCGGAGTGCATCCGGGTCGTCCTCAGTCTCGGTTGCATACCAGCGGTAAAAGCCAACAGCGGTCTGCTGCTCGTCCGTCCGCCGCGTGCCACACCAGACATCCCACCTTTCACCCTTGTCGTCGAGCATTCCACCATGCGGCTCGTTATCAGCAATGGTGCGTTCCTGTTCGCGCACAGCGGCCAACTCGTCATAACGCTGCTCCCAGTCAGTACCGATGTAGCGTTCCATCTGCGCGACCATTGTGCGCTCGGTGACATCATGCAGCAGGTCGATATGGTTGACCTTGCGATTGCGGCTGAAAAACAGCGGCACGCGGTGTCCATGTTCCTCGTCATACACCGTCCCTGGCAGCACAATATGGGTGTGCGGATCGTGTAAGCCCGGTGCCTGCGGGTCATCCGTCAAACGATGATGCAAGACGTAGCTCATCTCAATGCCCGTGTCGATCCCGCGTACTTCAAAGAAGTCATCCACTACTTGTTCCGTCAGTTCGCACACAAACTGCTCCCGCTCCTCCGGCGCGACCATCGCCATCAGGTCGGGGTTCGGGTTCATAACCAGGGAGAACGTCAGCACATGCTCACTCTTGAGATCGTCGCAGCGCTGCGCGATTTCAGCGACAGAACCACCCATGCCATGATCGACCCAGCGTTCCCGCCCGGCGACATGCCGCGCTGCCTCATCCCGGCTTTCGCGGTAAGTCAGATACCGTAGCAGGTTCTTGGACTGCTTCGCACCATCGTCAGACGGTTTCTTGTACTGCACATTGGCGATGCACATCTGCTTTCTGTCCATCTAGCCCTCGCGTTTGCGCGTCACTCGCTCAATGAAGCCTTTAAGCATCGTCGTCAGTGCCTCGACCTTCGTATCCAGCGCGTCCACCTTCGATTCGACCCCTTTTGCGATGGCGCGGCGCGACCCTGGCAGGTCTTCCTGCGATGCGAGATAGTAGTTCACCGCATCGCGCAGCAGGTCGTTTTTACTGACGAAATTCCCGACGCGGCTCCGAACATTTCGCAGGTCTTCCAACCGCCGCATCTGGTCGGGAGTCAGATTGACGGTCATGCGTTCGCTGTAGGGATTGGGTTTCTTCTTCACTTGGTTTCACCTTCCTTTATATAGGCATTCAACACATGCTGGCGAAATCTCCCGGTTGGACGGAAACGCACATACACCCGCTTGACGGCGCGCCGTCCTACCGCCCCGCCGCTGCGAAAGCTCTGCACCTCGACGGCCAGTTTGCCCAGATCGGCAACGGTCACTGTCTGACCAGGCTGTGCCAGCGCTTCCAGCCACAGTTCCGCCATGACTTCAAGCACCTCCGCCACATCGCGTCGTTTCAGGCGCGGCAGGCGTTTGCTGATTTCGGTAATTGTCTGATGATGGTTCATAACCTCTGTTCCTCGTTTTGCTGCTGAACGGACGTGATGCAGATTTTGAACGCATCCCTGTCACGGGTGCGTTCAGTGGGCGCGGCAAACCGCGTCCACGAGTGCGGCGGAACCTCTGCACCGCCGCACTCATGCAGGGGCTGTCGCCCCTGCATCAGCCCCCACGGCGCATGAGTGGCGAGCGGATTTAGCTCGCTGGCGACGGGGAGAAAGGGTTCATTTTGGACACAGACTCCCCATCCCCGTCGCCCGAAGTCGCAGCGCCTCGACGCTGCGACCCGCATGGCACAACCATGCG
>JBGAGR010000046.1:0-36899 GCA_044226645.1 Aggregatilineales bacterium | reverse complement strand
AATCCTATTCTTACCATTCCAAAATAATGGACTGAAAAGCTAAGTTTTCAATATTTCCATCGCTGCGTTGCGCCCGTTGATAGCCACCACACCCCCGCCCGGATGCGTACATGCGCCGCACAGATAAACTCCATCCATCGGAGTCCGGTAACTCAGCCGTTTATCCCACATAAAATCTGCTGTGCATTCCCCTTGAAAGATGTGTCCGCCTGTCAGTCCAACTTTGCGCTCAATATCTGGCGGTCCCATCACTTCCATCGCCACGATTGCATCCGGTAAATTACTGCAAAATCGCGCAATCGAGTTAATAGCAACCTGCCCAATTTCCTCACGCCGCGTATCCCAATCCCCCTGCGCCAATTGATACGGCGCATACTGCGCAAATACGCTCATGGTATGCATTCCCTCCGGCACAACGCTGGTATCATGCGCCGTCTGGAAGTACATCTCCGTCCACATCCGTTCGGGTACTTCCCCCCGCATCACAGCGGCATGACCGGCTTTCCACTCTTCTTTTGTCAGCGGTGTATCAATCGTTCCTCTGTGATGGACTTCCATCGTGCCCGGACGTGCCCTGAAGTTTGGCAGTTCGCGCAGCAGCACACTCAGTTTCAGCGATGCGCCCACATGCGGAATGCTTTCCACCTGCGTTTTCCATGTGCTATCTACGGTATCACCCAGCAGTTTCATCGTCATACGTGGATCAGCACCCGATACCACCACTGGTGCTTGAATCCGCTCGCCGCCTGCCAATTCAACCCCTTCACCCGGCAGAATCCGCGCTACAGGCACACCCGCCGCGATGACCGCCCCGGCATCCCGCGCAATATCGCACAGGATGAACGAAATCATGCCCATGCCGCCCCGCACATACCCCCACATACCCGGCATCCCGCCCTGCGACGAACAAAAGTGGTGGTAATAAATCGCTGCTGTACCAGGATCATATGGGCTGTAACGCGACCCAATTACCCCTTGTCCGATGTACGCCTGCTGCAAACGCTCATCGTGCAGATAATGTTCTACGAACTCCATCATCGACCAGTCGAAGAGTAGACCACGCGCTTCGGCATCATCACCGATCTGTTCAAGCAATACCTCATGTGTCGGCGGATTGCCCACCCATCCGCCATCATCCGCATCGGCACGAATCACGGCATTGCAGCGTTCGAAAACTGCTTTCATTCCCCGCAGCCCGTCCACATCACGTGGAGAAAACCGCCGTACTTCTTCCTCGCACAATTTATCGTCGCCGTCGTAAAGCTGGACACTGCTGCCATCTTCGAACGGCACGAAAATCCCGTTCACTGCTGGCGTAAAGTGATAGCCGTGTTCAACCATCCCCAATTCCCGAATCACCAGCGGATGCAGCAAACCGGAAACATACGCGCACGGTGACATTTTCACACCCGGCCAGGGTTCTTCCATCGTATTTGCCCCGCCGATGCGTTCCCGCGCTTCCAGTACCAGCACTCGTTTCCCCGACCGCGCCAGATAGGCCGCACAAGTCAGCGCATTGTGTCCCGCGCCAACCACAATCACATCCCATTTTCGACTCGCTAAATTTTGAATCGAGTCCGGCAGGCCGATTTTCCCCAACACATCCGCAGCAGGTGAAACACGATAATCAGGCATGGGTTCTCTCGCTTAAATCGCTGGATGAATAAAAAGAGGCGAATCACCGATCCGCCTCTCAATCATAACCTGTTTGGAGCAGGTTGCCCTTACTTCACTGGATTTAATTCCTGTGCTTCCGAATTGACGCGAGTTCGTTGATCCCATCCCATTAAATCGCCTTCTGGCACATTCGGGATGTTCAGCCGGTTCATGATGTGCAGCACTTCTGCCCGATGATGCATATTGTGGGTAATGACGTGCCCAATCGCGCCGCCAAACGATTTCTGTACAGGCGGCTGGTCAAGGACATCTGTCCATAAATCATCCAACCGTCCTTCATCCTGAATCGTTCTGGCAAATACCGCAAACTCAGCATAGGCACTTTCGAATCGCGCCAGCAGTTGAGCAGAGGAGTCCTGACCCGATGAATCGCGTACAGGCCGTTCCATCATCAGGTCAGTCCAGACTTCGATATTACTGATTACATGCACGAAAGTCCGGCACAGCGTTCGCCAGCCGATGTCGAACTCACGATCCCATTCTTCATCGCTCAGATGTCGGCAAAGCCGAAGGCATTCCCGCGTTGTAGCAGCATCATGTCCCAGCAGTCGATCAAGCAAATCTACTATTGTTTTTCCTCGAAGCGCCACATAAGCGCACTCTCTTGCTAATCGCTGAAGGCTAAAAGCTAACAGCTAATGATATTTCGGCAGCCAGTCACCATGCGCTTCAATCAGGTCATCCACCAGCGACCAGATTTGCTCCAGACTCAGTTCGGCAGCCGTATGCGGATCAAGCATCGCCGCATGATAAATGTGTTCACGCTTTCCGGTTAGCGCCGCTTCTACGGTCAGCGATTGTACATTAACGTTGGTCTGCATCATGGCGGCTAACTGCGGCGGCAGAGTACCAATCTTGGTTGGTTGGATGCCGCTCTTGTCTACCAGACACGGTACTTCCACACAGCACCCTTGTGGCAGATTGTCAATCAATCCGCGATTTGGCACGTTTCCATATACAACACGCGGCTGTCCGGTTTCCAGGCTGTGGATAATCAGCGAACCATATTCATGGCTGCGCTCGACTTCCAACGGTTCATTCCCCGATTCCAATCGCTTGCGCAGCACCTGCCATTCCGCGATCTGTTCTTCACAGCGGCGGATGTACTCATCCAGCGGAATATTGAACTCCTCGATCAGATCAGGACGATCACGCTTGATAAACCAGGGTGTATATTCGCTGAAATGCTCGCTCGATTCAGTCACGAAATAACCCACCCGTTTGAACATCTCATAGCGTACACGGTTCCAATCGGGGACACGATCTTCTTCAAGCACCTTACGGATGAGCGGATACAGATTTTCTCCTTCACGCTCAAATTTGAGATAGAAGGCCATATGATTGATACCAGCGGCGATGTAATTGATTTCCTCAATCGGCACACCAATATCGTCTGATAGTTGTTCCGCTGTACCCTGTACACTGTGGCACAAACCAATGGTCTTGATGGATGTTGCCCGGCTCAACGCCCAGCAGTTCATCGCCATGGGGTTGACATATTGCAGGAAGGTCGCATCCGGACACAGGCGTTCCATGTCTTTGCACATGTCAATCATAACCGGGATCGTTCGCAGACCGCGCATAATCCCGCCGATCCCCAGCGTATCGGCAATTGTCTGGCGCAGACCGTATTTTTTCGGGATTTCAAAATCGACCACAGTTCCCGGCTTATACCCTGCAATCTGGAACATCGCGATGGGATAATCCGCGCCGTCCAGTGCTTTCTGGCGGTTGGTCGTCGCTTCGATTTTGGGATGTACTCCCAGTGTTTCGGCGACCTTACGCGCCACTACTTCGGAAACGCGCAGCCGTTCTTCATCAATATCATGTAAGCTGATGGTACACTCAGCCAATTCAGGGAAGCTCAGAATATCGCCCATTAAATTCCGGGCGAAGACTGTGCTGCCCGCGCCTAAAAAGGTGATCTTGGGCATAATGTTGTTCGACCTTTCTTAAATTTAAACGGTCATCCTTGACCGAACGTTCACAAATTGAGGCAGCCAACTGGCCTGCGCTGTCAGGAGTTCATCTACAATTCCACGAATCTGGTCGAGTGTACAGACCGCGCCCGTCAGCGGATCGAGCATGACAGCATGGTATACCGCTTCGGTATTCCCGGTCAGCGATGCTTCGACAATCAATTCCTGCACATTGATATTGGTACGGTTCAACGCGGCTAACTGCGGCGGCATTGCGCCGATTTTGGTCGGCTGGATTCCGCTGCTATTGACCAGACAAGGCACTTCCACACAGCATCCCTGTGGCAGATTATCAATCAGATCGCGATTTGGCACATTTCCGGCAATCACGAATGGTGTATTGGTTTCAATCGCTTCCATAATATGTGACCCGTATTCATGGGTACGCGCTTTCGGAACAACCGAGCCATCCGCGATCATGCCTTCATATTCATTTTCGAAGTGTGCCTGTCGCTCGATGCAGTGCTTCAGATAACCACCTGTCCTTGCCCAATCAAACCAGTGGTCAGACGGACTCTTGAATTTCGGCACGAGTTCTTCATTGACCATCGCGGCGTTTTTGCGGAAATAGGGCATATACTCGCTGGCATGTCCGCTCGATTCCGTGACGAAATAGCCGAAATGCCGCATGATGTCGATCCGAACCGGTTCCTCCGCATAAATATCGTCGCGCTGAATCGCTTCACGAATCAGCGGATATAAATCCTCACCACGCCGTTTGAATTCGAGGAAAAATGCCTGATGGTTGATTCCAGCGCTGCGGTAGGAAACTTCCTCGTAAGGCACGTTAATCCACTGAGCCAGCATTTCGCTGGTACCTTGTACGCTGTGGCACAATCCCACATGTGGACGACCACTGCCTCTATCGACTGCCCAGCAGTTCGCCGCCATCGGGTTGACGTAATTCAGCAGCAGGGCATCCGGGGCAACTTCATCCATATCCCGGCAAATATCCAGCAGCACAGGGATTGTCCGCAGCGCCCGGAACACGCCACCGGGTCCCAGCGTATCGCCGACACATTGTTCGACCCCGTAGCGCTGTGGAATCTCAATATCCAGTCGATAGGCTTCTAATCCGCCCTGCTGAAATGTGGTTACGACATAATCCGCACCGCTAATCGCTGCACGGCGGTCAGTGGTGGCCTCTACCCGTGCTTTGACTCCGCGCTGATCCACAATTGCTTGCACGACCTGTCGCGCCTGTTCCAGACGAACCGGATCGATGTCCATTAACGTTATCGTGCTGTCCTGTAGAACAGGGGAAAACAGCACATCGCTGCACAAATTGCGGGTGAAAACGATACTGCCTGCACCAATAAAGGTAATCTTGGGCATACTTAAATGCTGCTTTCTCTTAAGGTCTGCTGACAGTCAATAACGAATGCGTATCGGGATGGTCAATCTGCGAAATCTCACCATCAGGCCATCGAATCTCTAGTGTCTCTAAAATCGTATTCTGTGGAAAGCCGAAATGAACCCGTGATGCGTCCCCGGAAAGATACCCGCTGGCAGCCTGTACATCCCGGTAATAAGTGCTGCTCTTGGTGATTAATCGCAGTTCTGCCCCTAACGCATGGGTATTTCTGCTGTCCAGCCAGCGTAAATCGACCTCTAAGCTGTTTCCTTCACACAATTGATTTTCGAATAGGACTGCCGGGGAATCGAGGTTGTTGATAACTATATCCAGATCGCCATCGTTGTCGAGATCCGCTATACTCATTCCCCGTCCGCTGAAGGTGGAGTTCAAACCCCATCCATTCTCCCGTATGAAGGTTTTTCCGCCATCATTCCGCAAAACCTGATTTTCCTCGATCAGTTCATCTCCCGGCAGTTGATGAAAAAGTTCAGCGGCGGTCATTCCGTTGACCACATACAAATCTAAAAATCCGTCGTTGTTTAAGTCGCCGAACTGCGCTGACCAACTCCAACCCGTTGCATCTGCGCCCATTGCTGCTGCGGAATTGATGAAATTGCCGCCTTTGTCCGAGACTTGCAGCACATTTTCATTAATTTGCGGGTCGCCTTTCGTAAGGGGAAAAGCTTTGAACGAATCGAATACAGGTTTCCATGTCGCCAATGTGGTCGAGTCGCTGGTATAGGGCTTCATATCCGCCGCGAATAATTCGGGAAATCCATCATTATTGATGTCTCCCGCGTCAAAGCTCATGGTATTTCGGGTCATTGTCTGGAACGGCTCAATCGCTGACCAGTTGCCGTTTGTGTATGTCCACGCCTGATCGCGTGTCACAAAATCATTCCCGACAATCAAATCCGGCGCGTTATCTCGGTTTATATCCGTCAGCAGAATCGCCAATGCTTGGGCATTATCCGCCAGCCTTGTCGGGATAAACTCGCCGTTTTGCTGCTCGTAATAGTAGACACCACCGCCGCCGTTGAATAGAAATGTGTCGCGCAGCCGCAGTGCTAAATCGGAGTCATACGAGCCGGTCATCAAATCCAGCGTTCCATCACCGTTCACATCACCCCATGTCATACTATAAGAGGGCTTTCGCACACCGGGCAGTGTTCCAAAATTAAACTGGCGTTGACCATTTTTTTCCCCGTTATGCCAATAGGTTGGCGCGCTGATGGAATGGGTAAAAACGATGTCCATCCATCCATCGCCATCCACATCAATAATATTCACTGCTCGTGATTGTCCATCCGCAAGAGTTTCTTTGCGGAAACTTAAATTTCCCTCATTCCAGAAAATGGTATTGCGCCCTTTGAGGTTCGCTAGCACGAAATCGAGCAGACCATCATTGTTCAGGTCATTAATTGCCAGCCCTGCGCCGTCACTGTCGTAAAAACGGATGACTGGTGTGTTGGCCTGAGTCACAAAATCCAGCCTGTGTTCAATGAATTTCCCGCTGCACACTGAATCCTGAAGCGGAATACTTTCCACGCTGTCACCATTTATGGAAAGTACATGAAATATCGGAATAAACATTATTAAAGCAATACTCAAAATAAATCGCATTATTCGCTGTATAATTGAAAATTCGCCGCCCCGCAGAGGCGGCGAATGTCATTGCTTGCTGTGCGTTGGAAACCCTATTTGAACAGGGCGTTTACTTCGTCATTAGCGGCTGATAGAGCGGTGGCGGCATCCTTCTGTCCAAGACCGACGCTGTCCATCGCTTCTGTCATAATCGTATTGATTTCGCCACCAAAATCGGTGATCGGGAACAGGAATGTCCCGCCTTCTTCATTCGCCTGGTCAACAAACGCGCTCACATCAACCCCTGCGTCTTCACGCACTTTCAGGGATGCTGCTGCTGCGTCCGGGATAGCCGGGAAGACCACGCCCGATTTACCAACGACCATTTCGCAATCCGCGGAAGCCAGGTACTTGACCCACTGCCATGCTTCTTCCTGATGCTTGCTGCCGACCCAGATCGAGTCCGCCAGACCGTTGAACATACTCTTACGACCTTCGGGGCCTTCCGGCAGACGCGCGAAACCAACCGGGAAGGTGCTGCCAGTGTAAGTGCCAATCATCCATGAGCCATCCACAACCATCGCCACATTCCCGGCCTGGAATTGCGCGGTACGTCCCAGCGATGTCTGGTCAGCGAGCGGCGGTGCAAAACCTTGTACCAGCCATGTGTTCGCCATCCACTGAATGGTATCGGTGAACTTGGGATCGTTATAGTAATATTCGTTGCCCCAGGTTCCGTTGTTGTACTTGAAACCATTAGCCACAGCCAGCCAGCTCCATTCGGTCTGACCGTAACCTTGACCCATGCCACCCCAGGTGAAGCCGTACTGAGCCACATTTGCCTTATCGAAGTCCTTGCTCAGGCCATTGTTGCCATTCTTATCAATGGTCAGCTTCGCCATCATTTCCCCGAACGTGCCGCCATCCTGTGCATTCCAGGTCAGATTGCTGAGGTCTTTTGGATCAACACCTGCTGCCTTAATCAAATCGGCATTGTAGACAATCGCAACGGTGTCCCAGTCCTTCGGCAGACCGAAGCGCTTGCCATCTTTTGCCCACAGATCAGCCAAACCGGGATAGTAAATATCCGTTGCGACACCATCGCGCTCGACCAGCGGCTGAATATCAACCAATTGTTCCAGCGCTACGAATTCAGGATATTTCGCCAGATGGTCAGTGAAAACATCCGGTGCATCGCCGCTCACGAATCCAGTAGTGATACCTGTCCAGTAATCGTTCCAGCCAAGCTGCTCAATGTCGATAGTGATGTTCGGATTGGCTTTCATGAAATCAGCCGCGCATTGTTGATAGGGCGGGAGCTGGTTAGTGTCCCACAGAACATACTTAATCGTAACGGCATCCTGAGCGTGGGTCAGGCCGACTGCCGAAAGCATAACCAGAGCCATACTCACAATAAGAACCAAACGTAGCTTTCTACTTGCGTTCATACCTTGTCTCCTAAACTGAACTATTTATTCCGCGAGGGGAACCCCCTCATTATCAAGCTGCCACAGCAAGCCTTGTGACCAAAAATTTATGTGGGGACATGCTTTTGCCCCCCAGACCAACCATCGGTTTACTTGAAACCGGAGAACTGCACCGAGTCTACGACCCGCCGCCCGAAGAAAATGAACAGGATAATCGTTGGAACAATCGCGACTGCCGCACCCGCCATCAGACCTGTCCAGTCAGGCGCACCCTGTGGCGTTTGTTCACGGAACACACTCAGGGCGACAGTCAGCACACGCACACTTTCATCGCGTCCGACCAGCAGAGGCCACAGATAGTCGTTCCAGCTTCCGATGAAAGTGAGCAGTCCCAATGTCAGTAGTGGGCCGCTCATCAACGGCAGCGCGATACGCCAGAATACGCCGAAAGCCGATGCGCCATCCAGCAGCGCCGCTTCCTCCAGTTCACGATTCAGACTCAGGAAAAACTGCCGCATGAAAAATACGGCGAAGGGTGACATCAAAAATGACGGCGCGATAATCCCCTGGAATGTGCCTATCCAGCCGAGTTGACGGATAAACACATAATTGGGGAGGAAGAGAACAATGCCGGGAACCATCAATCCGGTCAAGTACAGGAAGAACAGCTTGTCTCGACCCGGAAATTTGAACCGTGCAAAGGCGTAAGCCGCCATCGCGCTGAACAGCGTTTGACCGATGCCGACCAGCCCCGCCACGATAAATGAGTTTCGCACGAACAACCAGAAGTTGAGTGAACCTGCTGTGATGTTGGTAGCGCCTTGCCCGACAATCGCGCTCGAATCAATGAGTCCCAACACGCGCGCGAAGTTATCGGCGGTTGGATCAACTGGCAGAAGCGAACTGGTATTGGTAAACACCTGATTTGGACTGGTTAATCCTGTGCGAATCACCCAATAGAACGGAAACAGTGTCACAAAAATGAGCAGGCCAATAAATATCCACAGGATGATGTGACCGGGTTTCATACTTCTGACGGTGGACATCCATCCGGTTTCAGTGTGCGTTTGGGTTGCACTTAATGTAGTCATCTAAATACCTCACTTTCCTGATAACGCTTTAGCTGTAGTCCGCCAGATCAGATTGCCCCGCCTGGAAATAACGGGTCTGAATCAGCGTGACCGTGACGAGAATGAGGAATAAAACGACTGATGCAGCCGTAGCGACACCCATATTGATGCGCCGTGCGAAAACCTGCTCGTAGATGTAGTAAATAATCACACGAGCGGAACCAGCAGGCCCACCGTTGCGGGTCGTAATCGCTATCGTATCGAATATCTGGAACGAGCCGATTACGCTTGTTACCAGCACGAAGACCATCACAGGGCGCAGCAGGGGAAGGGTGATACGGCGGAACTGTGTCCACGCATTCGCCCCATCAATCGCGGCAGCTTCATAAAGTGACTTGGGAACAGTCTTTAACCCGGCGAAGATCAGAATGGCGTTGTAACCGACATGTCGCCAGATGTTGATGCCAGCAATCGCGGGAATGACCTGATCGGGCGAACCCAGAAACGGCTGCTGGGGAATACCGAAGAGTCCCAGGAATTTATTCATGATGCCGAGCGACGGATCAAGAATCCACAGGAACAGCAGTCCGACGACCACATTCGGCAGCAGCCAGGGAATAATGACAATACCCCGTAAGAACGCCGAATTGTGAATCTTGTCCATCATGACCGCGATACCGAGTGCCAGCACTGTCTGAATTGGAATATTCCACAGCACATACATTACTGTGATACGCAGCGAATCCCAGAAACGCTCATCCGACAGCAGTGTGTTGTAGTTGTCCAGCCCAACGAACTTGGCATCACTTAGCAAATTCCATTGGTGGAAGCTGATGACGACACTGCGCAGGGCAGGCAGGGCGAAAAAGACACTGAAGCCGATCAAACTGGGGAGGACGAAGAGATAGCCGAGAATAGTCTGATTATTGGATATTTTGCCTAAAAATCCGCCGGAATTGTCACGATAAGCCGAGCGGGTCGTTGTTGCAGCAGCCATTAAAAACCTTTCTCAATAATTTGCGGGCGAATAAATGAATGGCCTCCCTGTGGCGTATAGTGTCAGTAGTTGGAGGTAGAGGGTGGAGCGCTCGACTCGCGGATGATCACCTGCGTGTCGATGACCTGGTGGAGTTCTGTGACTTCCTGCCCGTTGATGAGTGCGATCAGCGTTTCCGCTACCAGTCGCCCATGCTCGATGTCCGGTTCATGGACAGTAGTCAGCGGTGGATTCGCGAATGCCGCCAGTCGGATGTCATCAAAGCCGACCACCGAAATATCTTCAGGGATGCGCAATCCTTGTTCGAGAATAGCCCGCATTGCCCCGAATGCCATAACATCGTTCATTCCGAACAAAGCCGTCGGTAAAGGCGAAAGTTGCAGCAGCGATTTCATCGCCTGATAACCCGTTTCTGGATCATAAGCGCCGTACCGCACCAGCGACTCATCGTAGGTGATTCCCGCCTGCTCAAGTGTTTCGCGGTAGCTGTTGAGCCGCCGCTGGTTATGCCGGTTGAGCGGCAGGGGAGCATAAGTGATGCAGGCTATCCGGCGGTGCCCCAGGTCAATTAAGTGTTGGACAATTCGCCGCACACCTTGCATTCTATCCAGCCGTACCGAGTAAATGCGCGGATGCAGATAACCAATAGAAACGATGGGGTAGCCTTCATCGACCAGCGCTACTACTTCTTCAATATCATCTGGGGTTGGGTTGTAGAGACTCAGGATTGCCCCGGCGACTTCTCGCCCCCGAATCAGGCCGAGATAGGTGTCCGGGTGCTTGCCGTGTGCCACAAAATCGACCAGCAGCCGGAAGTCCTGTTCGCGGATAACCTGACTTAAGCCCGTCATCACCGTTGGTAAATATTCATCAATCAAAAATTGTTCGTGCGGCTGTCCGATAATAAAACCAATATTGGAACTCTGACCCCGCGCCAGTGACCGCGCCGTCGCATCGGGCACGTACCCTAGTGCTTTCGCCGACTCCATCACACGTCGGCGAGTTTCCTCGCTGATATTGGCGCTCTCAACATTATTCAGGACAAACGAAACCGTCGTCTGAGATACTCCGGCATGTTGGGCGACTTGTCGGCTGGTCACACGGCTTCGCGGCATTTCGTTTGTGCCTTTTTGCACTAATACGCATTACTAATCCGTATTAGTGATTATATCGGGGCGAATCACTTTGTCAAGTATTTCCAAAAAACTCGTTATGTTACGGTGGAAATCTACAAATCGCGGATGACTTTAGCGGGGTTTCCGGCAGCAATCACCCCCGCCGGAATATCGTGCGTGACAATGCTGCCAGCGCCGATGACACTGCCAGCACCAATCGTGACACCCTTCAGAATAATCGACTGCATACCGATAAAAGCATTGTCCTCAATGATGATGGGGGCAGTTGCGCCATCAAGGGGGGTATTCTGTCGTTTTTGCGGATCAAGAGGGTGAAAATCAGTATCGACAATCATGCAGTTTGCGCCCACCGTCACATGGTTGCCAATGGTGATCGCGTCTTCACAGACAATGCTGCCGCCCGTCATGCCAAAATAACTACCAATTCGCAGCGCAGCGTTGGGTCGTCGTGTACTGAGGATTACAGGATGATTGGGGCCAAGCGGATTACTGCGTGTGCTGGAACGCAGTTCCATCTGTTGACCAATCCTGAAGATGCTGCTGCGGTGTTTCTGGATGATGGGCAAGCCGTAAAATTTCCACCCGCTTGCCCATGATACCCCTGCCAGCGCGAATTGCAGCCGCGCCAGAGGCAGCAGCAGCAGCCGTTCAATCTCATTGACCGCTTTCCAGGGGGCATCCAGCGCCATCTGGAAGGCGGATGCAGAAAGCATCGTTTCGGGTGGCTTTGTCTCGTGGGAATTCGATGCATTCATAGCGCAGTCTGTCAATTATTCCGATTGATGCGGCTGTTTTTGCAGAAAATCGAGATATTCCATGATTTCACTGGACGGCACTCCTTGCTGGATACTTTCCCCTAAATGGCGAATTGCGGAGCGGAACAGGTTGCGCGTGTATTCGAGCTGCTGATTTTTCTCAGCCACATTTTGTGATGCTTCCTGTAAGGCGCGTTCAGCCTTCACCCGCTCCGTGATATCGGTTGCCACGCCGATCATGCCATCGATCTGTCCATCCTCTTTTCGCAGCGGCGCGTAATGTGCGTCGAAAACATACTGGCTAATCGGTAAAGTTGACGAAAACTCCTCACCGTTTAACCCTTTCCGAATCTCCTGAACGAGATGGGGAATCTCGCTGAAGACTTCTGCAATCACTTTCCCGACACTGGTATCGGGCGACAATCCCAGCAGATCGAGATTTTTTCCTTCCAGCAGCGTTATTCTGCCTCTGCTATCAGTTGACCACAGCATAATCGGCGCGACTTTGACAACGGTTCGTAGTTGAATATCATTGCCATGTAGTTTGACCTGCGTGGTTTCCAGCGCGTTCAGCATCCGGTTGACATCGACACCCAATCGTGACAATTCGTCTTTGCCGCTTACCGTCAAACGTGCCGAGAGATCGCCTTCCTTACTGATGGTTTCCAAATCGTTCCCGATTCCTCGTAAGCGTGAAATGACTGTCTGCTCCAGCAGCAGCACCGTAATGGCTGCAAAAACAATCCCTGTTACCGCCAGTACGACTATAAAAATCGAGACACTGTATTGTCCTTGCTGATAAATTTCGCGCGCCAGATTGACCCGCAGAATCAGTGCCGGTTGTCCCGAAATATCATTCACTATCCCATAACCACCCACCTCATCATTACTCAGTGGCTGCGTGTAAATTGGGTTTTCGGCGTTTATGTTTTTCGCCGCTACTTGCACTTCACTCGGCAGCGCGGGATCATTCAGCAAATAGATGCTAATAGGCAGTCGCAGAGAATCGGATAATGTCGCGATACGCGCATCATCCAGAAATTGCCCAAAAATGAGCGAGCCGTGACTCGGCCCCGTCAGATTGCTGGTCAGAATGGACTGCGAAGAAATCAGCATCGGGCCATCTGGCAGGAGAATAATTCCACTGATATTACTTTCCAGATCAGGATGGTTGAGCAGGGGGCTGTCCGGCATCAGATATTGATCCAGACCTGCTGGAATCGGCATATCCTCGCCTGTTTCCAGATTAACCGCCTTACTGGCGATGATCGTATTGTTAGCGTCCGTAATCACCAGCAGATTCGTTTCCAGATTGACGAAAATCGGGTTAACGAAGTTCGTCGTCATATAATCAGGATTCTGGTCAACCGCGAAGTTATAGGTATCGTCCCACCAGGCATAATCCGCATTGCTGGCAGCCAGTGTCTTGATCTGGTCGGCAAGACCATTCAGGCCGCGTTCGACATTACGCCGGGTATTCGTGGCTTCCAGTTGACGATAACTGTCGAGCAGAATCGTTTGTGAAAGAATATAAAGCACAACCACCAGACTCGTGACTATCGCACCGATAATCAGGAATGTTTTCCTGCGTAGTGACATAGCGGATTTCATCCTCCACATGGCGTTGATAATAAGCAAGAAGGTGACTGTGACCAGCGTCTAAAGTTAAAAGTTGTTGAGTGCTAATGCTTTAAACTACTGCTTATTTACGTATCTGTACTATAGCCGGATTTCGCCGTCTTGCAAAGTTGTCACAGGACGCGCCCTGCCTGAGTGTGGTAGCATCTGCGCTGGTGCTATAATCAACTCATCAACGAATACATAGTTTGGGAGCAATAGTAGTGATGGCGGAGAACGCAGCGCCGCAAGGATGCGTTTATACACATCTGGATAATGGCATTCACGAATTTGTCTTTTCGGATGCGGATAAGGCATCGGTAGACTTTTTTTTCGACAAATTAGCCGAAATTTTGCGTACTACGCCAAAAACGGGCACCGCGCGTTACATTTTGGACGTGACCCAGACCGGGCGTGATATTTCGCTCACCGGGATGGTGCAGCGCTTCCGTAAACTGGATTTCCAGATTCCCGAACGAGCTAGAGGACGCACCGCTGTTTTGCATATCCCTGGCATAACCTATTCTTTCATTGACGGGCTGGTGCGTGCGCTGGCTCCCGGTCAGGATAAAACCCGCTTTTTTCCCGTTGATAAACGTGCCGAAGCCATTGCCTGGGCATTGAGTGACAATTAAATATGCCAGCGACCTATACCGCCACTTTTCACGTCCGGCACTATGAATGTGATGCTTATGCCCATCTCAATAATGCAAATTATGTTCGCTACATGGAGGAGGCCGCCTTTGAGGCATCTGCCAGCGTAGGCTATAGCAAGCAGCGCTATGAGGAAATGGGTTTTCTCTGGTTAGCCCACGAAACCGAAATCGAATATCTTCAGCCAGTGGTGTATGGCGATAGTGTCCAGGTCAAAACCTGGGTCGGGGATTTTCGTCGTGTGCGTTCTCGCCGTTTCTACGAATTTCGCAAAAACGGCTCAGACGAGTTGGTCGCGCGTGCCAGTACCGATTGGGTTTATCTGGATGCAGCCACCGAACGTCCCGCTGTCGTTCCTCCGGAGATGATCGCCGCCTTTGTGCCGGAAGGCTTGACTGAGACACCGCTGCCGCGTCCGAAATTTCCTGCTTTTCCGCCACCGCCAGCCGGGTTATTCACCATGCAGCGCCGCGTCGAATGGCGCGATATTGATACCGCTCATCATGTCAACAATGCCGTTTACTTCAACTACATTGAGGAATGCGGTCTGGAAGTGGCTGAGTTCTACGGTTGGTCGCTCGAACGTACCGAATCCGAAGGTTTTGTCGCCGTTGCCCGTGAACATCATATCGAGTATCGTCAGCCAGCGCTGTTGGGCGAAACGCTGGAAATCGCTACCTGGGTTGCCCCGTCTGGTCGTATTTCTGCCAATCGCTTCTATACCATTACACGCCCAAAAGATGGCGCATTATTGGCGCAGGCACGTACCCGCTGGGTGTGGATCGATGTCCAGACGCGCCGCCCTATTCGCGTCCCCCAGCACTATATGAGCGATTTTGCCCCGAATATCGTGAATATGGTGGAAGGCTAAAGTTCTTGACTCCTGAAGAAAGTTTCCAAAATCTCGCTCCGATTATGGTTATTGCCTTCATTGGTCTCCGTATCATCGCCATTCCAATCGGCATTGCTGTTGCTATTGTCATTCGCCGCATTTCCCCCGCCGTGACCAGTGCCGTTGTGGCAATTTTCGCCGGATATATTATCGGTTTCGTTGTACTGTTCGTGCTGCTGCGGCAGGCATTTGCGCTCATCTGGTACGATGCCGCCGCCATTAGCCTTATCGTTGTAGCCGGAATTGTTTTCTACATCAGTTATATGGTGAAACGCTCACTTTATCCCGCTTCTGCTGCTCAGATAAAAGAAGATCAGACATTTAAAATTTTCGATGAACCCGTTAAAGGCAGCCGGAAAAAGAATCGCCGCAAACGTTATTAGGCATAATCTGCCTGCTGCATCTGGTAAATCTGTTTTATCCAAAACGAGTTTACCAGGTGTGATACTTTGCCTGATAATGCATTTATTGAATAAGTGAAATAGATTTTCGTTGGTGTGCAGCATCGCTGCGCTTTTAAGAATGAACCCGACGAAGCATTTAAGGGGACGATAAAATGCTAGACATCAACCCAACTGGCAAGAAAATGATCTTATCAATCGATGGTGGTGGTCTGCGCGGTATGATCGCTATTGCCATGCTCGCGGAGTTGGAAACTCTCACCGGAAAGCCCTGCTATGAATTATTTGACATGGTAGCGGGAACCAGCACCGGGGCGATCATCGCCGCCGGAATCGGACTGGGAAACTCGGCACAAAGTTTGCTGGCCGATGTTTACCGTACACGCCTGCCGGATGCCTTCCGCGCACAGCCAGCAGGTATTTCACTCTACCTTCGTTACGTCCTGCGCGGCTTGCGCAGCCTCTATGACTGGAAGCCTTTCGTTCATGCTCTGGCTCCCTTTGCCGCCGGGAAAAAAGTCAGCGACTTCAACAAGCCTATCGTGTTCATCACCACCCGTGACGTGCGTACTTCCAACACCTATTTCATCGTCAGCAAAGGCCCCGGCGCAGGCAAATTTGCTGATTGGCCTATCGTGGGCACCGTTGCCGCCAGCGGTGCAGCGCCCATCTTCTTCCCGCCCGTTCTGGGAAATCTGGTCGATGGTGGCGTGGGAGTCAACGGCAACCCCTGCCTCGCCGCCACAGTCGAAGCGCTGGAATTTATCGGCGCGGCGGAAGGCTTCACCCCCAATAATGTCATCCATATGTCCATTGGCAACGGTTTTCTGCCTAGCACACGCGATGAAGGCGCAGCCGGACGCTTCTGGTTATACGACTGGGTGAAATACATTATTTCAGGCGTGCTGGATGATACCGTTCTCAATCAGGTCTTCACGACCCGCGCCATTTACCGCAGCAGTATCGATTTCCGTCGTTACGATGCTTATCTACAGGTCGATAGTGTCCGTAATGTACTCGGTGTTCCGGTGCAAAATCAGCGCCAGTTGGATGACATTGGCATGGGACTCACGGCGATGGAACCCGCAGGCATCGACCTGATGGAAAAGATCGGACGTGCCTATGGTCAAAAGGTCAATTGGACAGAGTCGGACTACATGCCCTGGTTTGAGTCCGGCGCGAACAAGGGGCAGGGACGCGATGGCGGTCATCCGCTCCCCAGCATAAAGTCAGTCAATTGGTCAGGCTCAGAATTTCTCTAATGAATCATGCGGGATGAAAGCAGGTTCCATCCCGCCTATAAATACTAGGGTGGGGGTGTGCTGGCCTCAGACAGTGTCCAATCCGCGCTGGACGTATTACCCCCGGCGAAAGTAAAGTCCTGGGTGAAATGACTGGCGGAGATCACATGCAGTACAGCGGTTGTGCCACCCTGTGACCACCTATAGACACCCGGTTCTGTTCGGGTGTAACGTTCTTCTCCACCGCCATAAGCCAGAATCAGGACTGCACCATCATCTTCATAAGTGAATTGAATGGTTGTTGGGAGAAACCCGTTAGTGCAGCCTGTCTTGGTTGGACACCAATCGCCCGAAACAGGTAAACCATCTCCCGCAGCATTTGCGCTGGATGCTCCCGCTGCGGCTGTGGCGAGCGGTTCGGCAATAGTAATCGCATCCGGCAAAAGTGATATGGGGAGTGCTTTCACTTTTTCTGGATCATAGGCTTGAGCCGCACCCGGTACGCCATTTGCATGTAAATCATTATCCATCGGGACAGACACCAGAGTTCCGGCGGGAGCAATAACCGTTACGCCCTGCGCAGTTACAGTCGCTTGTCCCTCAATCACATAAATAGTCATTTCTGCATTCGGCTGTGCTTGAAGGTAGACCGTCGAGCCAAGATTGATTTGAACCTCATTCACCAGCAGATCAATGTGAGCCGCCCCTTTGGGTGTCTGAATCAGAATGCCGCTGTCAGGCGCTTCGGCACAGGGTGCATCCGCTCCGGCGGTCTTAAAGTAAAACCCTTGCATCGGGCCATATGCTGTATTTTGCGTCTCAGTCCCGATGACGGGAAGGGTATTCACATCCCCATTAACATTGAGCAGTTGGGCTAACACCCAACCCGATTCGCCATCTCTTGTTTGGATATGCAGCCAATCGCCTGCTGCATTACGACCATCAACGGTGAGCTTCTCGTTAGGGTTGAGTGTGCTGATAATCGAATCGTTGGTCGATGAGCCGCTGCGCAGGTTGGCAGTCGTGCGCAGTGTCAGAACACCAGCAAGCACAGCAGTTGAATGAGTTCCATTCGTTTCGTTTTCCGCGTTGGTGATATTGACATTCCCGAACAACAGAAAGGTGACATTCTGCCCCGGCAGGGTATCGGGTAAATTGGCTTGGACCTTAAGCAGGGCAATTCCCCAGACTTGATTTGCAGTATCCATGGGACTGAGCGCTAATGATTGGATGTCCGTCAGGTTGACACGATCTCCAGCCTTCTCGAAGGATAGAGTGTCGATGCCGGGTTGGGCTTCTGCTGTCAGAATGATGTTGCCGTAGCAGGCTTCATTTCGCCCGGTTTCCGCGCAGGAATTATCCACCGCTGCCAGCGCATTTTTCACAATCGTTGGACAGTCGAGGCTTTGTCCCAGAACGACAATCTGAACGAACAGTAGTGTGAAAAAGAACCCGACCAATGATTTTACCCGTCTCATTTCCGGAATGTCCTCATAAAATGCTCTATCGATAAATTATAGCGACATTCAAGATTTTGACTGACAGGATTCACAAAAAGGGCGGTTCACCCTCGAACCGCCCTCTACAATTCCTAATTCTCATCTTTAATTTTCCGGCGGCAGTGACCCTTGATATGCCATCGAGAAAATATCCGTGACATCGGTTCCCGCCGATGGAGCCATTTCCGCGAATAAATAATAGGTACCATCGTTATAAGTTGTGGAGGTATACCACATCGTCGATTGACCTGCGTCGGCTGGAGCAAAGACTGGATTTGCCGCATATTTCGTCCATGAAATGCCGTCTTCGCTGGTTGCCAGCCCGATTGCCATATCCTTCGATGGTGATGCACCGGATGCTCTGTACAACATCACCCAACCATCCGCTGTATGCTCCACACGCGGCTGGTTAACAAATCTTCCTTCCCATGTCGTATCGGCAACAACGATAGGGTCGCTTTCCGCCAGTGGCACTGAAGTCGTTGCTGGATCGTCATATTTCGTCCACACGATGCCGTCTTCCGATGTCGCCATGCCGATTTTGCCGGAAGCGCTTCTGGTCTTGCCGTATCCGGCATAATACATCACGTAACCCTTATCGGTTTTGCGCACCGCTGGGCCGTCAACCGAATCTTCATCCCATGTACCGGAACTGCCCGGTTTGAGTACAGGTTCCGGGTCAATTGTCCACGGGCCGAGGGGGTTACTGGCGGTTGCCCGTCCAATCTCGCTTTTACCACTGGCTCCGTTGCTGGTATTCCAGGTGTAAAAATACAGCACCCATGTCCCGTCATCTTCCACAATCACACTGGAAGCCAGCGCCGCCTTTTTGGCAAACGGCACATCGCTTGTGCTCAACACCGGTTTGTCACTCATTTCTGTCCATGCAATCGCGTCCGGCGAAGTCAGATAGTCGATTTCTACCGCCGCAGGCCAACCGTGAAATGCATTGCGGAAAATGTGGAACATCCCATCGTAATAAATCACCGCGCCGGGGTCGGTATAGTTATAATTCTGTTCCCAACTGGTCGCCCCATGTGAGATCACCGGCGTGTCGCTGAGAAGTGTAAATAACGAAGTGCGATCCTGTGCATTCACAATTCCGCCAATGAATAGTGCCGCTGCAATAAAAAACACGATACGTTTCATAAAAGTTAACCCTCATTTTTGATCACATCAATTTTGCGAATCGGATACTGAATCTCGGTCAGATGATCGTCGCTTTCCGGGCATTTTCCCCGCCGTAGATAAATATCGCGCACCGGGCCATCAACCACATAGCCGTGCTGTTCCATCCACTGGCATAGTGCCAGATGGCCTTGAATACGGGATTGATCCGAACCAGCGTGAAGGGTGCTAATCATCATCTCACAGCCGGGAACCTCCCGCTCACACAGCCAGAAATTATTGGTGAGTGGGATAGCTGGAATATTACCTGTCTCGAAGGTAAACACTGCCTCGAATCGGTAAGGCCATTCTTCGGTGAACGCGCGTTTGTAAATCGCATACGGGTTATACGACAGTGCGAACACCGATTGATACGTCAACCCTGCTGCTCGAACTGCACACGCACTTTCATCGAAAAACTCGCCAAATTCCGGTGGTTTCAGCGGTGGTAGTGTCCGCGCGCACGTTAATGCATGGGCTTTCGGCACACTTTTTACTACCACGTCATATGGTGATTGTCGGTCTTCATCTTCCAGCCGGTTTAAGCGCTGCTCAACCCGTTCTAACCGCAGTGTCGCCTCATCAATTTGCTGACGCAGTTCCGCCTGCTTCAGCCGCAGCATTCCCCGCAGTTCGCTGATCGAAACATCCTCGTCCAGCAAACGCATGACCTGTTCCAGCGAGAGTCCTAAATCTTTCAGCGCCAGTAAACGATGCAAACGCGGCAGTTGGTCAAGCGCATAATAGCGATACCCCGTCGCCTGGTCGATATACCCCGGCTTCACCAGTCCCAGCTTGTCATAATGCCGCAGCATCCGCACCGAAACTTGTGCGATCCGGGCGAATTCGCCAATCTTGAACATCATCTCACCTCTCAGCCGCCAGTCTAAACCCTGACACTGTGTCAGAGTCAAGTCTTCTACCCAAAAAACAAAAGGACGGTTCATTCTCGAACCGCCCTCATTTCTCTCTTTGCGTCTTTGCTCCTTAGCGCCTTTGCGTTAAGAATCTTCTTCCTACGGATATTTCCGGTTCAGCATACGCGCATACGGAATTGTCTCGCGGATGTGCGGCAGCCCACAAATCCAGGCTACTGTCCGTTCCAATCCGATGCCGAAGCCCGCATGGGGCACACTGCCAAAATGTCGCAGATCGAGATACCACGCATACGCTTCACGTCCCAGCCCCATCTTTTTCACCCGTTCCTCGATCAAATCCGGGTCATAAATACGCTCACTGCCTCCGGTCACTTCGCCGTAACCTTCCGGCGCGAGCAAATCCACACTTCGGCACACCTCCGGGCGACCTTCCACTGGCTGCATATAAAACGCCTTGAACACCGATGGGAAGTTGTAGACGAACACCGGCTTATCAAACATATCTGCGATGGCAGTTTCATGCGGACTGCCGAAATCGGTTCCCCAGTCGATATGCAGCAGCGCTTTTTGTTCCGGGTCGTCTGTCGCGTCTGAAAGTTTGTTGAGCCGCTCCACGCATTCATCGTAACTGATGCGCGGGAAGGGCGGCAGTACATTTTGCAAACGGGTGGTATCGCGTTCCAGAATCTTCAATTCTTCGGGATGCTTTTCTAGTACCGTCTGCACAATATGGCTGATGAAATGCTGCTCCATCTCCATCAGGTCTTCCAGACTGCAAAAGGCAATTTCCGGTTCCAGCATCCAGAATTCGATCAAATGCCGCCGCGTCTTGGATTTTTCCGCGCGGAATGTCGGGCCAAAGCAGTACACCTTGCCGAACGCCGCCATATTGGCTTCGTTGTAAAGCTGTCCCGTCTGCGCCAGATACGCTTTTTCGCCAAAATAATCCAGTTCGAACAGGCTGGTTGTATCCTCGCCTGCCGATGGCGTAATGATTGGTGTATCCACCAGCATATAGCCGTTGTCATCCAGCCAGTTCCGCATCGCGCTCACAATCGTTGACCGGATGCGTAAAATCGCCCACTGCCGCGATGACCGCACCCACAAATGGCGGTTGTCCATCAGGAATTCGACACCGTGATCTTTCGGCGTAATCGGATATTCTTCCGCCATCTGCACCAGTTGCAGTTCCTTGATGCCCAGTTCATACCCGCCCGGAGTCCCTGGCGCGCGTTCATCTTTGCGGATGCTCCCGGTTACAATCACCGACGATTCTTGCGTGAGTTTCCCCGCGATTTCGAATTGGTCTTCCGGCAAATCTTTCTTGAAGGCCACACACTGCGCCACGCCCGATCCATCGCGCAGTTGGATAAATTGCAGCTTGCCCTTATCCGTGCGGTTATAAACCCATCCCCGCAGCGTGACTTCCTGCCCCTCGTATTGCGCTATGTCTTTGATACTGATGACTGTTGCCACAGTAAAACATCCTTGCTCTCTAAAAATAAAGGCGAATTATACCACGCTCATGGAGACCGCTGGATATGATCATTTGCTTCCCAACCAATGCCTAAAATCACTGTGCCATGCCCCCCGAATCGACTTACTATCGGGGCACATTTCGAAGTCGTAGTGGCTGCAAAGTACAAGTTCTGCTTTGCTCCCTTCCCTTGCGTGCGGGGGAAGGGCTGGGGATAGGAGTAAATTCCTTACGTATCGTGTGCCCACTACCTTTTTAGTTCTGGAGCATATCTTTTCAATGACCATACTCAAAATAATCGCGGGTTTACTCGCGTTCGTTCTGGCTCTTTTGGGGATCGGCTGGCTTGGGACGCAGGTTGGCGTACCCAGCTTCGCGCTTGAAGCGCAGGAATCGAAGGATTTAGGCGCGGTGGAGTTACCCGCAGAGTTGCCCGCTCCTGTATCGCGTTACGTCAAGGCTGTATTTGGCAGCAATCCCATTCCGTTGATTGAATCGGCTGTCGTTGTCGGCAAACTCGATTTGAACATCAATGGTCTTAAGTTTCCCGGACGCTTCAAGATATATCACGAGGCCGGCAAAGCTTATTACCACTTTTTGCAGATGATGTGGTTCGCGCAGCCCATCATGGCCGTCAACGAGCGCTATAAGGATGGAGTAGGGACACTCGACCAGCCCGGAAATTTCGTCGAAAACGACCCGAAAGTGAATTCGGCGGCGAATCTGGGCTTGTGGGCGGAATCAATCTGGCTGCCCTCCATCTGGTTGAGCGATTCGCGCTTGCGTTGGGAATCAGTTGACGACACCGCCGCGCGCCTGATCGTTCCCGATGCCGCCCCTGAAGAGGTTTTTGAATTTCATTTCGACCCGCAAACCGGCCTCGTTCGCGACATGACCACCATGCGCTATCAGAATCCCGACTCGCCAGTCCGGCTTCCCTGGACGACCCGCGTCCTTGAATGGAAGGAATACAACGGACTCATGCTGCCGTCCCTTGCCGATGTCAGTTGGGGCAGTGACGCACCCTGGGCGATCTGGCGTGTCGAAACCGTTCTTTATAATGTCGATGTTTCTCGCCGTATGGTGCAGTTCGGCGGTGATTTCGTAGATTGATCTTCGCCTGACCGAAGTTGAATCACGCAGCTTGCAGTGCTTCATGAAGCATAGATTTCAATCTCCCCGAATAAAGATTTGCCGGATATGAGATATGGCTCTGTATCCGGCAAATCTGCATCATTACAGGCATAGCCTTCGGTAGGGGAGCAGCACCGCTGCGCCCTGCTACAAAATCCTCTAACTGCGTCCCCCACACTTCCTCCTAGACTAATTCCAACCCAACCCTAACTTGACATAGCGAAAATATGTTCTAAAATGAGGTTGTGAATAGGTTGGGGTAGCACCACACTAAACGGTGGGTATGAGTTTAGGACAAATTTTGACCTTGAACACTCTGCGCTCTCTGCGTGAACTTTGCGTCTCAGCGGTTCAATTTTGTCTTTGAGTGATAGCAAAATGTCCATCACCACATAATACCTATGTTGATAAATGGGTGATATCGCAATAAATGGCAGGAATTAGCAGCAAACGGCAGTTTTCAGGTGGCAGCCCAAACCAGAACCGATCCGCCATAGCAGCAGCGGCAACAAATTTGAGGGGAGTTCTCCCTGGCACATCGGCGGCAGATTCGGCAGAACAGCGCAGCTAAATGAAAATGAGTTGCAGCGAACATTGCAGCGGCAAAATAGTTCGCCGCCGCCGCGAAACCGATTTCTAACCTTAAAGGAAACTAAAAGCTCACCGCTAATTCCCGCAGTCCACGCAGTACCCATGTATCCCGATAAGGCGGATTTTCATTTACCAGTTCGAGTTTTGGCATCCGCTTCAAAAGCGTGCCAATCGCGATTTGTCCTTCTAATCTCGCCAGTGGAGCGCCCAGACAGTAATGAATTCCGTTGCTGAACGAAAGGTGTTGATTGTTTTCCCGTGTAATGTCCAGTAGTTCCGGGTTCGTGAATTGTTCCGGGTCACGATTTCCCGCACCCAATAAGGTGCTGACCTGTGTCCCTTTGCGGATCAGATTGCCCTTAAAATCTACGTCCTCTAATGCTACTCGCGAGGTCATTTGAACCGGGCTGTCATAGCGTAAAAGTTCTTCTGTTGCGGATTTAATCAGGCTTGGGTCAGCTTTCAATTTGTCCATTTGTTCCCGATTGCGCAGGAGGGCTAAGGTTCCGTTCCCAATCAAATTCGTAGTCGTTTCGTGTCCGGCTACAAGCAGCAAAATACAGGTCGAAATCAACTCTTTCTCGGTCAGTTTATCGCCCTGTTCTTCGGCCTCGACCAGCGCGGTCATCAAATCTTCTTTCGGATGTTTGCGTCGTTCATTCGCTAACCCGCGCAAATACTCCGAAAACGCAACTGTCGCTTGTGTTCCGCGCTGGTAAACTTCGGTTGAATCGGTCAGTTCGAGAGTCCCGGCTAAATCGCGAGACCATGCCCGAAACGCATCTTTATCACTATCCGGCACACCCAGCATTTCCGCGATGACCACAACCGGCAGAGGAACGGCTAAATCGCTCACGACATCCATTTTCCCGTTCGCCTGCACGTCATCCAGCAGTCCATCGGCTACAGCCTGAATCCGTCCGCGTAACTGCTCAATCATACGGGGCGTAAATGCCTTGTGAACCAGTGTCCGCAGGCGCGTATGAGTCGGAGGGTCGCGGAACAACATCCAGCCCTGATTCATTTCGATCAGAGGCGCGAATTGTGGGTCAGGCTCAGGCCAACCGAGTTCATTCCGCGTCATGTAATTCAGAATCTCGTGCCCGAAACGATTATCTTTGAGTAATGTCACACAGTCCTCATAACGGGTGAGAAACCAGATATTCCACTGCTCCCAGTGAAACACGGGTGCGCTCGCCCGCAGCATGTCATAGAAAGGATAGGGATTCGCCTGAAATTCCGGTGAAAGTGGGCTGAATTCAAACATCCAGTAATCTCCTATATCAATAGAGGCTCCCTAAGTGTACGTCACTTCCCGCCCGAAAGTTGCATTCTAACCAACGAGCTTGTCTGACCGTGTTATAGTAGGGGAAGTTCGCCTTGAATGAAATTCAATCGAAAAGGCTTATTTCATGACCCGACAACGTTTTTTCTGGCTCAATCTGATGATTGCTTTCCTTTTGCTCGTTCCGCTTATATCTTATGCGCAGGACGATCAACTGCCCGATCATCCCGAAATTCTCTGGGATACCTGGGGCGTACCACATATTTTCTCACCGACTACAGAAGGCATGTTTTATGCTTTTGGCTGGTCACAGGCGCAGAATGATGGCGACCTTATCCTCAAGCTCTATGGACAGGCACGCGGACGCGCTGCTGAATATTGGGGGGATGAATTTCTCGACAGTGACAAAATGGCGCGTTTGGTCAATCTCTATCAGCAAGGTGTTGATGGTTACGCCGAACTTCCCGACGACTTCAAAACCTATATGGATGCCTTTACCGCTGGCATAAATGATTACGTCGCTCAAAACCCTGACAAAATCGAGGATAAGTGGAAAGCAGTTCTTCCCGTCACGCCGCAGGACATCATTGCACATGGAATTCGCGTCTTGCGTTATACCTTCGTTGCCAATGCTGCTTTTGGTATCGCGAATGGCTGGTCACAGGGTCAATATGGTTCGAATGCCTGGGCGATTGGCCCTTCACGTTCCGCCAGTGGAAACGCCATGCTGGTTGCGAATCCACATCAGCCCTGGTCAGACCTCGGTTTGTGGATTGAAGCACAGTTGGTTTCGCCCGATGTCAATCTCTACGGTGCAGCTTTAGTCGGCAATCCCATCCTTGGTATCGCTTTTAACCCCTATCTCGGCTGGACACACACAGTAAATACCCATGATGGCTGGGACTTATACAAACTCACCCTTAGCGATGATGGTAATGCCTATAAATTTGATGGTGCGGATAAACCCTTCGAAGTACGCGATGAAGTCATTAAGGTTCTTCAGAAGGATGGCTCCTTTAGCGAAGTTCCGTTGACGGTCAAAACCTCTGTTCAAGGGCCGGTTGTCGCCCAGCGCGATGATGGCACAGCTTTAGCCTTGCGGGTTGTTGGCGATCATACCTTCGAAGCGGGTCTGGAATGGTGGGAGATGGGTAAATCCAAAAACCTCGCCGAGTTTGAGAAAGCCATCAGCGATATTCGCATTCCCATGTTCACCATCATGTATGCAGACCGCGATGGCAACATCATGCATGTCTTTAATGAGCAGGTTCCGGTGCGCAGTGAGGGAGATTGGGCATTCTGGAACAATATGACCCTGCTGGATACTTCCCATCCTGCCATCATTCCCGGCGATACCTCCAAATATGTCTGGACGACCTATCATCCCTATGAGGATTTACCCCGCGTATTAAATCCCGCATCCGGTTGGCTGGAAAATTCCAATGAACCACCCTGGACAACCACTTTACCTCTCGCCCTCAATCCTGCTGATTATCCAGCCTATATGGTTCCTCCGGCTTATATCTGGCCTCGTCCCCAAACCTCCATGCGGATGCTCTATGAAGATTCGTCGATTACCTTCGATGAATTGGTGCAGTACAAACAGTCTACTTTTGTCGAATTGACACGCTGGGTATTGGATGATCTGATCGATGCCGCTTCCAAATCCGATGACGAACTGACGCAGAAAGCAGTTGAGGTTCTGCGTAATTGGGATCGTCAGACCAATGCTGACAGCGTGGGAGCGGTTTTGTTTGTCGCCTGGGCAAGTGCTTACATTGAACCTCTCGGCTTCAAGGCTTTCGCGGTTCCCTGGGACATCAACGACCCACTCAATACGCCACACGGTCTTTCCGACCCGGATGGTGCAGTCGCTGCTCTGACTCAAGTCGCTAAACAGCTAGACGGACTCAAAGCCCTTGGGGGAGGTATTGATGTGCCCTATGGTGATGTTTTCCGCCTGCGCTACGGCGATGTTGATCTACCCGCTAATGGTGGCGCGGATTTGCTGGGTACATTCCGTGTTCTGACCTTCGTTCGGGATAAAGATCTGCGCTTCAAACCGGTGCATGGCGATTCCTACATCGCCGTAATCGAGTTCAGCAATCCCGTTCACGCCAAAGTGCTGTTGAGTTATGGGAATTCCACACAGCCCGGTTCGCCTCATATGGGCGACCAGCTCGAACTCTTCTCCAAAAAAGAACTGCGCGATGCTTGGCTGACCCGCGACGTGATTGAAACCCATCTCGAAGACAAAATTGTCTTTGACCGCTGATGAGATAGAAAAGGGACGAGAGTGTTTCCTCGTCCCTTGGTCTATATTATGTGCTCATTCGCTTTACGAATTGGGAACCCAGATGTCGACATACGATTTGAAGGTATGTTGAGTGTACGGTCCCGCTGAGGTTGCGCCACCAATAACATACCAGCGATCCCCTACAGCAGCCGAGGCCAATCCATGTCGCGGTCTGGGCAGGTTAGGCTCACGCGACCACGTATTTGTCACTGGATCATAAGCATCGTGTTCGCTGTATGTGCAAAACATGTCGATGTCTTCCCCACCCGTCACATGGATTTTCCCATCGCTTAACAAATCCGCCGTAAGCCCACTGCGCGGCACAGGCATATCGGCCAGGGTAGTCCATGTATCCGTTGCCGGGTCATAGACTTCAGTGATCGAAAATTTCTGGCTATTTCTCCATCGTCCGCCCATCACATACAGCTTATCGTTGAACACAGCACCAGCCAGATGATCGCGCGGCGAGGTCATGTTTGCCAGTGTAGTTGTCCACGTATTGGTTTCGGGATCATACATCCAGACTGAGGTTGGGTCTGTCGGGCCATCACCACCAACAACATATAACTTTCCCTTGATAGCCTTCATGATATGCGCTGCACGTACTTCTGGCATATCTGCCAATTGTTCCCATGTATTGGTTTCGGGATCGTAGCGCCATAGAGCCTTCAGGTTAAAGGTGAAGTCGATGGTGTTAAACCCACCAGACACATAAATCTTGCCATCCAGCGTTGTTTCACCAGGGTGGTTGGTCACGGTAGGTAGTGAAGCCCGGGATTCCCAAACATCAGCTACCGGATCATAGCGGTCAACCAACGCGGAAGCTTCCCAGCCATCCATCATGCCGCCGATAAAATAAACCATCCCGTCCAATGCATCACCGCGCGTTTCGCCGCGTATCGTCGGTATAGGCGCACCCATTATCCACTGTCCGCTGCCCGATGTTACTGCCGGTGGTTGGTCAGAACAGGTTTCTGGCGGGAAAAGAGCCGTAACCAGTTTGGGAATAGCATAAACGGCGAGAGCAATGCCTGCGATGAGAATGACAGCACCAATCCGCCTGCGAGTTAGGAATCTTTTCACTGGAGTACCTCATATGTCGGCTTACGCTTCGGGGTCAAAATAGGCATTAATGTCCGAAATGGTTGAGTCGGCTTGACCACCAACCTTTGTCGAACCGCCCACAGTATACCAACGTCCATTGATTACAACGGAGCCACCTCCGTGACGAAGGGTGGGCAGATTCCCCAACAGCGTCCAACTGTCGGTTGTTGGATCATAGACTTGATGTGCTGCTATGATACAGTTGATTTCGACATTCTCACCACTGAAGATGTGAATTTTCCCATTGAGAACTGCTCCCATATAACCGCTCGTCGGTATGGGCATGTCCTGCCGTTTTTCCCAGGTGTCAGTCGCCGGGTCATAGACCTCGACTGCTGCTGAATTCTTATATTTCCAGCGTCCACCGATGACATAGATTTTCCCATCTACTACAAAGGCAGAAACATGCTCGCGCGGGGTGGGTAGATGTCCTTTTGCTGATGTGTCCCATTTATCAGTCTGCGGATCATAGACCCAGACTTCCTGAGCGCCAACACCCGTTCCGCCGACAATATACAGTCGATCATCGATATTCACAATTGCGTGTGCGGCGCGTGAAGCAGGCATGTCAGCGATAGCAGTCCAGTTGTTCGCTTCGGGATCATAATACCAGCCTTTGCTGATATCCGGTTCTGCCAGCACCATTTTTGTAATATCATCATATCCACCAATCAGGTAAAGCCTGTTGAGCGCGCCGACTAACCCGATATGATGCAGGGCCATCGGGAGCGAGGTAACTTGGCTCCAACTATTACTAGCTGGATCAAATTTCTCCATGCTGGTGGTTCCGCCCCACCCATTCTGTATCCCGCCTGCCAGATAAAGCTTGTCATCTAAGGCTGCGGCGGACGTTTCTGCCCGCGACGTGGGAATATTCGGTCCAAGTGACCATGTTCCACCTGTCGATAAACCGTCTGGCACAGAATTACATACTTCCGGTGGCGCGATGATATTTGCGACACGGACAACAACTACGCCAGCCAGGACAAGGCCAGCAGCCAGCAATACAATACCCGGAAGAAGGATTTTCGATCTTCTCATGAAAACTTACCTTTTGCTCCTTGAGCTGTGCCTGGGGAATACTTACTGTTAGTGTAACCAATTGCATTATTGATGAACATAAAGCTTGCATAAGCCTTGCATTTTTCGTACCATCACCCCGGTTTTCAGATGTTTCATGATCTATTTCTGCCGGAATAGATTGGTCACAATAAGCTTGTTGAGGTTTGAGTTTACTATGCCCGGACATGCCACTCCGATTTTGCTCAATTTCCCGGATCACTTTGAAACAGATCGGCTGCTTATCCGCGCACCTCGACCTGGCGATGGTGTCGTCATGCGGGAAGCCATTGCCGAATCGCTGGAAGACCTGAAACCCTGGATGCCCTTTGCCCAAAAACTCCAAAGCCTCGATGAAATTGAGGCGAATATGCGGCGCGGTGCAGCACGTTTTTTGCTGCGTGAAGATCTGTGGCTGCTATTATTTAACAAATCCAATGGCATCATGGTCGGCAGCAGCGGCCTGCACCGGATTGACTGGTCAGTTCCCCGCTTTGAAATCGGCTATTGGGTTCGTTCCAGTTTGCAAGGGCAGGGCTACATAACCGAAGCAGTCAATGGTATCACCCAATTCGCCTTTGAACAGCTTGGAGCCGAACGAATCGAAATTCGCTGCGACAGTCATAATGAGCGCAGCGCCGCCGTTGCCCGACGTGCAGGCTATACGCCGGAAGGTCACTTTCGTCACGATTCATGGGCACTGGACGGCACACTCCGTGACACCCTGATTTTCGCTAAAGTGCGTAGTAGATAATACCCCACATTATTCCTGATACCGTTTGGCAATGGTCGGAATGAGATAATTTTCAAAGGCATTTCGAATATCATATTCTGGCTTCCAGCTCCAATCATGCTGTGCTGCACTGTCGTCCAGTTCCGCAGGCCATGTATCCACAATCGCCTGTCGTTTCAGATGGGGTGCAAAGCTGATTTGTGCGCCGGAAAATGCTGAAACCGTCAAATCCCGCAGTTCGGCAGCCGTCGGGCTGAAACTGGTGACGTTGTAAATGCGTCGGGTGAGCTTATCCGCCGGAGCCTTTGCCAGAGTGAGCAGTGCCTTGATTGCGTCCGGCATCGCCATAAACGGGATGCGCGTATCTTCTCGCACGAATGACTCATACGGTTTGTCCGCCGCTGCTGCATGGAGCATTTCGGGGGCATAATCACTTGTTCCCCCTGTCGGCAGTGTTAAGGCACTGATGAGACCCGGAAATCGCACGCAGCGAAAATCAACATGCTGCTCGCCAGAATTTGCGGCCAATTGCTGGTAATGGAAAGTATAGTAGCGCCCTAAATGTTCGCAGTACAGCTTATTGCAGCCGTACATGGTGGTGGGGTTATTATATTGGTCTTCAGTGATAGCCCCGGCCTTCATTTTGGTCGCGAGATCAGGCATCCCATAAACTGCAATTGAACTGGGGAAAATGAATTTGACTGGCTCGCCTCGTATACGGGATTGCTCGGTTGCCAGTTGCAGCAGATTAATCGTCCCCTGCACATTAACTCGATGAGCAATTTCCGGCTTGAATTCGGCGTTGGTTGACAGGAGTGCCGCCAGATGATAAATGGTTTCAATTTCATATTCATTAATCAGTTTTTCCAGCAGCATAGTATCCAGAATATCGCCTACTTTGGTGTCATGAACTAGGGGTTTTATGGCTTCATCAATGCCACGAATGTCCACCACAACAATCGGTAAATTGCCACCCATGTCCCCCAATTGGCGGATTAATCCGTGCCCAACTTCACCATTGGCTCCTGTTACCAGTACCACTTTTGTCCGCATTGTGTTGGTTACCTTTCAATTAATCTAACTGATTGTAGCTGTGCCTGACATTTTATGTAAATGTCCGCCTGACCAGCCTCATGTTGATTGTGAAGACTGGTATGAAATTTGTAATGCTCAAAAGCTGAATTGGGAGATTGTCTATAATCTGTATTAGCATGGGTAGGTATCTATAATGGAGTTGAGATTTTATTGGATCTATTGGAAGGTTTTGCATTGGAAAGCTTAAGTAAACGATCATCATGACGGCTCGTCTTTACAGGTTCATACAGCCCATTTTTGAGGATGAAGAACGCCTTCGCCTTACGGGTTTGCTCCGCGCAATTACGATCATATTGGCGGTTCCATCCGCGATTTATGTCCTGATTGCGTTAGCGGTGGAAGGGATTCGCAGCGGCGCAATATTGGCGGCTGGTATTTTGCTTCTGGCTTTTCTGGTCTATGGAATTGTTAGTCGTGGTCATGTTCGGACGGCTGGTTTTGTTCTGGTTATCGTGCTTTGGTTGATGATGACCATTCCGGTTTTGGGCAGCCCCAACCAGACCATGTATGCCTTCAGCCTCACGGGATACATACTGCCAGTTTTGTTGGCGGGAGTTCTTTTTGGTGGGCGTGCAGCGATTGCCACCGCCGTTCTCAGCTTTGTTTCCGGCCTGCTTTTCCTGCTTCTGCAACTTGGGAATGGTGAATCACTTGAAAGCCTGGTTTTGAGTTTAGCCTCAGAAAGTGCGATTTCTTTCATCGTAGCCATTCTAATCACGGTTGCTAATCGCAGTCTTCAGGATGCGTTGGAACGTGCCCGCCGTGGTGAGCACAATTTAACCGAACGTAATCGTCAGTTAATGGAGGAGATTGCGATTCGCGGGCGGGTTCAGAGCGAACTACATTCACGGGAAGAATCATCGCAGCAGTTTCAGGAACGATTGAAAGCGCTTCATGAAGTCAATTTCACACTTTCGGGACTCACCGATCTCGACGATATTTACCGAGGCGCAGTCGAACTGGGACGCGAAAAACTGGGATTTGATCGCTTAGGATTGTTTTTGCTGGACGAACGAGCCAACATGATGATAGGTACGTTCGGGACAGATGTGAATGGTGAGACGCGTGATGAACGCCCCCTCAAAACCCCCATCAAGACCGATGACCCCTGGGTAACCGAGTCGCTTTCCAATAAAATTCGGGTGAGTTACCGGCAGGATATTCCCTTGCGCGATAATTGGGAAATAGTTGGGCAGGGCTGGAATGCGATGGCTGGCCTCTGGAATGGCGAAAAGGTGATTGGCTGGCTTGCGGCAGATAACCTGATCCATCACCAGCCCTTGCAGGATTACCAGATTGAACTGCTTAGTCTTTATGGCTCTCTCTTAGGGCATGTTATAGGTCAAAAGCAGACTCAGGAAGCGCTCCGCATCAGCGAAGACACTGCCCAGCAATTTCAGCAGCGACTCAAGTCGCTCTATGAAGTCACCATCGAACTGGCGAAGATACCTACCCTGGAGGAATTTTATAAAGCTGCGGTTGAATTAGGTCGCAGTCGCCTGCAATTTGATCGAATGGGTTTGTTTTTGCATGATGAAGCCAATCAGGAGATGACAGGCACATTCGGTACGAATCAATTTGGGCAAACAATGGATGAACGACACCTAAGAATTTCCATCATTAATTTGAATTGGGTAAAAGAGTCCATTAGCCAAGCGAATAACCAGCATATCTACATCGACTACGATCAGCCTTTATATTATGGTGAAGAATATATTGGTCGAGGGTGGCGTACCGTAGTGGCGCTTTGGAGTGGTGAACAGGTTATCGGCTGGATGAGTGTCGATAATTTGCTGAATCAGAGGCTATTGCTCGATTACGAGATTGAGATTTTGACACTCTATGGTTCTATGCTCGGCCATCTCTATATCCGCAAAAAATCGGAACAGGAGCTTCAGCAAAGTCAGGAACAACTGCGCCTCGCTTTAAAAGCGGCTCGAATGCGCACCTGGGATTGGAATATCGCTACGGATCAAATTGTGGGCTATGGTGTTGGGGCATGGCTTCCGCCTTTTCCAACGTATCAGGAATTTTTGCAGCATGTTCATACGGATGACCGGGAACGTGTATGGCAGTCGGTTCAGGATGCTGTAGCGGAGAATAAGACCTATTCTGCCGAATATCGTTTTGAAAGCCCTCAAACGGGGTGGGGCTGGCTCTATACCATCGGACAGCCTTATGTTGATGATGAAGGAAAAGTGATCGGTTTGGCTGGCGTTTCGCAGGACATCACTGAGCGCAAACAGGCGGAAGAGAATCTCAAAGGCTCGGAGGAACGCTTCTACAAGGCTTTCCACGCCAATCCATCAGCAATTTCCATCAATGCGGCAGATGATGGACACTTCATTGATGTCAATGAAAGTTGGTTAAAGCTTTTTGGTTTCACTCGTGAAGAATGCATTGGTAAAACCAGTGTTGCACTCAATCTCTGGGTAGATCCGGAAGATGACCGGAAGTACGTAGCCAAACTTGAGACTGAGGGGGCGCTCTATGGAGAAGAAGTCATCCGGCGTACCCGGAGTGGTTCTATTCTCCATGTCCTGCTCTACGCGGAAAAAATCGAAATCGCAGGAGAGCCTTTTTATCTCATCATGATGCAGGACATGACCGCTCGCATAGCAGCGGAAAAGCAGTCGCTTGAGTTAGCGCTGGAGAAGGAACGAGTTGACTTACTGCGTGAATTTGTGGGCAATATCTCTCATGACCTGAAAACGCCGCTTACGGTAATCAACAACAGTCTGTATTTACTGGAACGCTTAACCGATCCCACTAAACAAAATGAAAAACTCGATCTGATTAAAATGCAGACCCAGGTGCTGGATCGTTATATCCAGGATATATTGACCATTTCGCGTCTCGATTACACGCCCCAGATTTCGCATACACGAGTTTATATTGACGCAGCGCTGCGGAACATTGAACAGCGCCTTCGTCCCTCATTTGAAAAAAACAGCTTGTCTATGGAGATGAATTTGGATGGGGTGCTGCCACCGATTTGGGGCGATGCAAATGAGCTGGATCGTGCTTTAGTAAATCTGGTGGAAAATGCGCTTAACTATACACCCGCCGGGGGTACAATTTTGGTACATGCCCGCGCTAATGATTCTGGAGTGATCGTTGAAGTGACCGATACCGGCATCGGCATGAATGAAGCCGATATTCCCCATATCTTCGAGCGTTTCTATCGTTCCGATCAGGCACGCACCGCTTTGAAATCCGGCACAGGCTTGGGGCTGGCGATTGTCAAGCGTATTGTGGACATGCATCAGGGAACTATTCAGGTCGAAAGTCGGCTTGGTAAAGGCAGCACCTTCCGACTGTGGTTGCCTGCCGTACAGGAAAAGATGAACTAACCCCATTATGCGTCAATTGCTGCACTGTTTATGGCTGATTTTGTTGCTCGGTATAGTGCTATCTTTTCAGACTTCCGTCGGTGCGCAGGATACAGCGATCCGCGCTCCACGTTTGGGCATCACCTTTATCAGTTCGCTCGATCATCCTGCCAACGATTTGCGCTATCAACGAGCATTGTTACTCGGTGTTGGTTGGAATCGCTGGCCTCTCTATTGGGATAGGATCGAAACCAGTCCCGGCAATTATGATTGGAGCGGTTATGATCGCCTGGTGACAGAAGACCTGCGGCACGGTCTGCGCATTGATGCCATCCTGCTGGGGCGACCTGCTTTTTACCAGCAGGGCGGTACAGTTTCCGGGCTGGAGAGTCCCGTGTTTGCTGATGGAACCGATACGATAGGCGCAAATAAGTTCCCCAATTCAGCCAATCCCTGGGCGATGTTCGTTTATCAGGTCGTCAGCCGTTATAAACCTGGTGGATTATTGGCCACACAGCAGGGCTGGCCTTCTGATCGGGGTATCACAGTCTGGGAAGCCTGGAACGAACCTGATCTTTCCCTTTTCTGGAACGGCAGTGATGCCGATTACGCGCGTTTGCTTAAAGTAACCTATCTCGCCGCTCATCAGGCAGACCCCAATGCGCGTGTCATGTTTGGTGGATTGGCTTATGGCAATCCCGACCAGAACGATTTGCTGGCGCGCGTGCTGGCGATTTATGCTGGCGACCCGATGCGCGAAAGCAATAATAACTTCATGGACTTGGTCGGTGTCCACAATTACAGCGACCCGCGTCGCAGTGGTTTGGTCGTCAAGCGCGTCAAAGAGGATTTGGCCCGCTATGGATTTGACCGCCCTGTTTGGCTGAATGAAAGTGGTGTACCTGTCTGGGATGATTATCCCGGCCCGACCTGGACAGCCAACGATCCAGCCTCTCGCGTCTTGCGGGCAACCATGCAGCAGCAGGCGGATTTTGTGGTCGAAAGCACTGTTTATGCCTGGGCAGCCGGGGCGGATGTCGTCTTTTTTCATCAGCTATATGATGATTGCGGCAATCAGGCTGGCGGGACGAATTTCCCACCTAACAACGGCGAATTGTGCGCGAATGGCGGCTCCTGCTGGGGCGATGCACACGGCCTCTATCGCAATGAACGCGGCGAAGCCTGTTTCAACCAGCATCCTTTACCCGGAACACCGCGCCCATCCGCTGGAGCCTTTTACCGCCTCGCGCAAATATTTGGTGTGACTCCCTTTGGAAGCCCGGATGTAGTCACTGCCACCAGCGATGATGTAGCGATTTCCTTTACCCGCCCCGCTACGGGTGAACGAATTGTGGTCATGTGGAATCGTTCGTTGCAGCCCAACAAATTGGATGTTACGGCTTTGGGTTTATCCGGTCAGCTTTACTCGATTGATAATCAGGATTGGTCACTGACACCCACCAACGGCTTGTATACCATCGGCCTTCCGGCAGCCACCCGCGATGATTTTCCCTACCTCGCCCCCGGAGAAGTCAGCGCGATTGGCGGTCAGCCCTTTATTCTGGTGGAGAAGCCCGATCCGTCGGTCAATCCCGCCTTGCTCCCCCTTACCTTGACCGCCTCATCAGAGTTGGCTACCGTGACACCACCCCCGCGCCCGACAGTCGATCCGGCCTTCGATACCAATCCGCCCACGACAACCATGTTATCTCTGCCTGCTGTCAGCCCGCCCACCTTTACAGTTTATTGGACAGGGCAGGATGACAGCGGCATCAAAAGTTTTCTCATCTGGGTGCGGGAAGACGGTGGTCAGTGGCAGCCCTGGTTGGAAACCGCCGAAACGCAGGGTGAATATAGCGGCGAAATGGGACATACCTATGAATTCGCCGCCTGGGCACAGGATTTAGCCGGAAATTGGTCGGAAAATACCGAACTCGCCCCACAGGCCATTACTTCGGTACAGTGACCAGTGCCTCTTTGAGCAGCGTGCCAATGCGTCGGATACCTTCTTCAATCATCTCTGGACGTGCATTCGAGAAATTCACCCGGAATGTATTCCGTCCGCCATCTCCGATGAAAAAGCTTTCACAGGGCACAAATGCCACTTTATAGTCCAGCGCCCGTTTCAGAATTTCGGTTGCATCCAATCCTTCTGGCATCGTCACCATCAGGAACAATCCACCCTCTGGGTGTGTCCAGCGGATTTCTGCCGGGAAATGTTCCGCCATCATGCGTAACATCAGGTCTCGCCGCTGTTTGTACACATCGCGCAGCATCGCAATGTGATTTTTGAAGAAAACCTCATCCCTGATGACTTCATAGGTGATGAATTGGTTCAGCGTACTGGTGTGCAAATCTGTCGCCTGCTTTGCCTGAAGCAGTTTGTCGATAACAGGTGCTGCCGCCACCACCCATCCAATTCGTAAACCCGGTGTCAGCACTTTGGAGAAGGTGCCTGCATA
>JBGAGR010000045.1:0-35979 GCA_044226645.1 Aggregatilineales bacterium | reverse complement strand
AATCGAGGATGTGATTACGCCTGAACGACTGGTGCAGTTGAATGCCTGCATCCCCGGTGAAGATGTGACGAGCTTACAAGCTGCTATGCGGCGGGCGGCTGAATTGGGAAAAATCGTGTGCGCGGCTATTGCTGCGGAGCGCGGTTGGTCATGGCCTGAAGCACTGGCGAACCAAATTGAGCAGTTACTTGACGAGAGATAGAGGTTCGTATTCCTTTTGGACTAGTTGTCAGGGCGCTTTTCCGAGGCTATGATGATTACAACAGCAATCATGAGGGCGTGAGTCATGGCTAGACGAAAATATCATCGGCGGCGCAGATCATCTGACAAAGAGGAGCATGTACTCACTCCTGTTCGTATTCAGGCCAATGCACCACAGCCCTCCATCAATCTCAAGTTGATGACCCCGAATACCATCCTGCAACTGCAATCGATCATTGGCAATTATCGGGTACAGCGGCTTCTGGCACAGCGTGACACCGCTGATGGGGATATTCTTGAAGCGGATGACGAGGCCAAAGCTGCAAAGGCCGAATGGGATGCGCATAAAAAAATTCATTATCATTTCGATGCTGGATTCGAGCAATATCTGGCGATTCGTCCGGCCTACCAGAGGGCAGGGATCAGCAATCCGGCGGAATATATCACCAACAATATCGTCGAGGTAACATTTTTTGGTCACAAGACACCCGCGCATCGCGATATGCAAAATCGTTTACAGCAGGCAGAAGCCGCGCTGAAAAAGCAAAACATCACGCCGGACATTCACAGTTTCTGGTCGTTCGTGCCGCGTCCGATCCGGGGCAGTACGAAATTGAGCGAACATGCCAAAGGGCGCGCGTTTGACATTAACCCGAAAGAGAATCCGCGCATCATTAAGGCGGCGGATTTGCTGGTGATTAAGGCCATTACAGGCGTAAATATGGCCTCGACACAGAAATTTGAGACTTTGGTTGCGGCCAGCAAGAGTTTCCAAAAGAACTTTAATCAAGGGTGGATCACCCAACAGGAACAAGCGCTCAAAGCCCTGCAAGAGAATTCGCGTCCCACATCCGACACGAACAAGAAAATCTCCGAACTCAAGGTACTTCTGGCAGCGGTCAAAAGCCGTCGCAGTGAACTGAATGGTTATGCCACTACCGGACTGCTCAACCTGCAACAAGCGCTGATTGAGGCGTTGGAAACAGCCGGTTTTGAGTGGGGCGGCAACTTCGTCAAGAGCAAGGATTTTATGCACTTCGAGCTGCCATAAGCTGGCAGACTGACAAAGTGCTGAGTAAAAAGTCGATAGTCATCAGTTGTCAGTCGCCAGAAAGTTTTTAGTTGTTGGTTATTGGTTTTTAGTCAAAAGACAAAAACAGTTACCAAACTAAAAACATGCGAGTCCCCTTTCGAAAAGAGAGGGGATTTTGTTGGCAGAATAGCAATAAAATTTCCCATCAAATTGCAACGTCACGGGAAAACCTTGCGGCAGTGACAGATGGTAGTTCCAAGTTCACAGTTCCAAGTTCCTAGTCAAAGCTGCCAGCAACACGTTACCTGCTTTATGTTCTGTGATTGCAAAGATTGCAGAGCTTTCCCGCAAATGTGATGGGTGGGGGGGATTGTCCCACAGGGACTTCCGTTGGTCGCTGCAATGTTTGCAATGTGGCGGCGTGAAGGCAGGGGGAGGGGGGCGCGCTGCGTCAAGGGGAAATGGCGCTGCGTCAATTTACATCCTCCCACAAATGGCGCTGCGTCACGCGCTGCGTGTGTTGAAAGTCCTGAGTCAAAGGCAGTTCCAAGTTTCGCGTTCCTCATATTCAGTCCATAGTCATCGGTCAACAGATAGGGTAGCGCAAAGCGGATGAAAAAGGGTTACCTTTTGGTAAACTTTTCCGTATGAATGTTCTAACGAAGAGGAAGATTTAACCGCAGAGGCGCAGAGAATACGCAGAGAACGCAGAGGGGATAGGAGAAAGGGGGTTTTGGTGGTAGGAAACCCCTCCCCCAGCCTCCCTACGACCTTCACAGGCTCAGGTGTAGGGACATGGCCTTCCCCATTCGGAGTACCGAATAGAGAGGGAATAAGAGGGCGATTCGCGAATCGCCCCTACGACAAGAATCGTTTCCTTCATCGGTCAAAAGTGTCATCCACTGGAGCCAGCATAACACCGTTGTTGACGACAGTTTTATGGGCTGAGGATAACCGGTTTTTGCTCGGCGAGAAGCTGGCGCTGCTGGCGATAGGCCGGGATGGTCACGATGGGAGGGCGTTCCTGATCGGTGATTTCGGCGACATCGAGGGCGAAGCGATCCGGCTCATGGACGACCAGTTTCATGCTGCGGTTGGCTTTGTCGAGCAGTTCCACGCCGTAGCGATTTTCCAGACGGGCGACGAATACCTGTAAAATAGCGAAGGACATTTTGCTCAGGCTGACCAGCGGTTGATTGTGATGGACACGCACTTCAAGATCGGTCTGGGCGATGCCGTCCAATCCGTACAGGTTGAGCAGGTCGATAATCAGGCCGGTTTCAACACCGTAGCCACTGAAAAAAGGAACCTGTTCAAGCGCGGTACGCCGTCCGGCGTATTCCCCGGAAAGCGGCTGAATCAGGCCAGAGAGTTCCGGGTAAAACAGATTCAACAGGGGACGAACGACTAATTCGGTGACACGACCACCGCCATAAGCCTGCATCTTTTCGCCGACTTTGATGGGACGGCGGTAAAAGCCTTTGACGTACTGGACCTGCGGGCGTTTGAGCAGCGGTCCCAACAGTCCGTAGACGAAATGCGGGCTGATATTGGTGATGTCGGTATCGACCCAGGCGATGATGTCGCCTTTCAGGACATGCAGGCTTTTCCATAAGCCCTCACCCTTGCCACGATAGGTTCCAGTTTCCGGCAAAATCTGGGGATGGCGATAGACGGGAATGCCACACGATTCGGCAATGGCGACGGTGTTATCGGTTGAATCACTGTCGATGAGGACGATTTCATCTATCAGCGGAATGGCATCCATCAGCGTTGATTTGAGGGTATTGATGACCTTGCCGACGGTTTCTTCTTCATCCAGCGCCGGGAGTCCCAGGCTGATGGTGACACCCTGCTTTTCCTTGAGCGCCAGCAGGGCGGATAAATCGGCAAATTCGCTGTGGTGGAAGGTGTTTTCTGCGAACCAGCGATCCACGCGATTGGACAGGGTTTCTTCAGCGTGGAGCGGCCAGCGGGGCGCGTGGAAGTCGAGGGCTTCCGGGCGATAAGTACGCACGAGCACCAGAGAGGCTTTGATCTGTTCCTGCAAGCGTCCGATAAACGGAGCGGATGTGCTGGAAATGGCCTGCTGCCGCTGGAAAGTCGCGCCGAGGACGATGGCTTTATTGGCTTTTGCCTCGCTCACAATGCCTTCCAGCGTTCCTTTTTGCCCGGTTACAGTACGGGTGATGCGTGGATCGGCTTTCAGGAGGGGCTGCATATCCGGCGCGGCGGCTGGATTATCTGTGGCATGGAACAGCGTAATATCGGTTTCATTAGCGATTGCTCTGGCGACGCGGACACCTAAGGAGACATTGGGGCCGCCGCGCAGGGACAGCAGTACCGAACCGACATCGCGCCACTGGTCGCCGTGTACCAGCACGACATCACAGGGGGTATGCTTCAGGATCATATCGGTGCTGATTCCGCCGGTTGTGGTGTTGGCTCCATCCCATTCCGCCAGCAGCAAATCAATATCCAGCGCGGGGAGGTCTTTTATCAGCCGCTCCATCGGGCGGTAATCGACGTATACACCGATTTGCTCATGGATGATGGGGGATTCCTGCGCGGGCGGGTCAAGGGCATCGCGCCACTGTCGCGCATCGACTGCGCCTTCACTCAAGGATTTATCTTCCGGGACAACGACCAGGCCGCGCAAATGAATTTCGCTGCCATCGGGGGCAAGGCGCTGCGCCAGTTGAATCCAGTCATTCAGATGATCGGTTTTGGTTAAAGCCAGTAACAGACGATACAGACCTCGTGATTTCATTGAGCCTCCAGTAAAGGAACAAGATGGCTTTTAATCAGCGTATCCCAACGGTAAGCCTGACGGACGCGGATGCGCAGGCGATGGGTAGCAGAAGCATCCAGTGTCTTTAGGATAACCGCCGCCACCTGATCTGGCGCGGTAGTCAGCGGGTCGAAGTAAACGGCTTCCGCGCCGCCTGTTTCCCGCAGAGGAGGAATGTCAGCACAAAAAGCGGGAATGCCTGCCAGGCCAGCCTCCAGAACAGGAATGCCGAAGCCTTCCTGTGTGCTGGGGAAGAGGAGCGCATCCGCTATATGGAAAAAATCCGCCAGCGTGTCGTCATCCGGGACGAGGGGCGAATCTTCGGCATCCCCATAGACATAGAGAAAATGGGCGGAGTCCTCTACCCCTAATGCTTCCTGTAGTTCAATCAGTTCATCGAGATAGCTGCGGTTGGCCGGGTTATGCGGCCCCGGTGGGCCGGTCACAATCAGGCGGAAATCGCGTTCGGACTGGCGGCGCATCTCCGCCAGAATGTGCAGCGCCAACTCGATATTTTTGCGGCGGGTGAGACGGGCAGGCAGCAGGAGCAAGCCATCAGAATCCAGCAGGCCGAGCATATTCACCAGACGGTCAGTGGTTTCTGTCCAGCGGAAGAAACGCGCTGGATCGATACCGGGGACGACTACGGTAACGGCTTCGGGCGGAATCCTCAGCAGAGCCGCTAATTCGGTCTGGCGCGGTTTGGAGACGGTGACATAACTGACTCCCTCCCAGGCCTGCCGCAGCAAATCCCAGGGATAGCCGGGATGCATTTCTTTGGCGTACTGTTGATTCGTCCATGCCAGATCATGACACCAGGCGATGACGCGCACAGCGCCTTCCCGGTGGAGGCGTTCCAGCGCCGCCGTGAGGGGCAGATTTTTATGCAGGGATGGGATGTTGTGCGCGATACAGATTTCACAGCCATCCAGCGCGGTTCGCAGCTCGGCGGTCAGGCGTTCGACCAGCGCGGTAAAAGTGGATGTGACCTGACCCGCGTCCAACTCGGCTTTGACGTGCAAAATTTCCGGATAGGACGAACTGAATAAGGGATTAACGATGGTTTCAATGTGTGGATCAAAGTCCGCGCCGGAACCGCTCACGATGCGGACAGGGTACCCCAGTGCGGTCAATCCGCGCGCCTGATAAGCGATGGTACTTTCAACGCCGCCCACTGTGGGAGGAGTGGCGTAGTGGAGAATAGCAATTTGTTTCATATCCAAAATATTGGGAGATGACCTTTCTACTGCGGGACTGTGGATGGAGTCCGGTTAGGGAACTCGGCTGACTCCACAACCTCAAGTGAGGGCGCGGAGACGGGAAATAGGGGGTTTGAGACGACCTGCGCGACACTTAACGTAGCACAAACGGACGCGATTTGCAAAAAAATTGTCAGGACTTTTGTCGTATGCAAAGCAAAGTCGGAATTAAAGGGGAAAAAATCAGGGGGATTAAGCCAAGTGGCTTCTTCAAATAACGGCAGCATGTATCCTTTCTGAAGGATTGGCTGGCTGGGATGGACATAAAGAGGCTGTATCCCCTCGGTCTGTCGAAGGGATGCAGCCGTTCACACTTATCCTTAGGAGTGAACCGCGATGGAATCGGGCTGTGAGATTTCTTCAATCACGTCCGTAGCCTTATGCGGGTCGCGCAGGCGGGTTGCCAGATCGGCCTGCGAGATGATACCCACAAGCTGTCCAGCCGTGTCAACCACGGGAAGCCGTCTGATCTTATGCTGAGCCATAATGTCCATCGCCAGTTCCATCTCATCGTTGGGCTGGCAGGTAATCGGCCCGGGGGTCATCACGTCTGCAACCCGGGTTTCATCCGGATGCCGCCGCGCGCCAATAACACGGAGCGCCAGATCACGATCCGTGACAATGCCGGTTAGTTTCCGCGTCTGATAGCTATCGACCACCAGCACCGCGCCGATGTCTTCCGTTCTCATCCACTGAGCAATCCCTTCCACCAGATCGGTGGCGAGGCAGCACACTGGATTCTTCGTCATAATTTCGTGGCACTTGACCATGTTTTTCTCCTTTACCGTTCTTCTGTTTCGAATAGTTGTGAGATACTGGGACGAATTCGAATTTTCAACTCACCTTGCGTTTTTGATAATCTGAAACGATAGTCGCGCTGGGTTGATAGAAAATGAGCCAGATTACCCGGATGATGAGCCAACCCAGCAGGGCATAGACAATCATGGCGATGATCGAAGGAATCTCCAGTACCATATTGTCAGCCGCAAGATTGGCGGTTAACCCGAAAAAGGGTTGTAGGAAGGCATTGCTGAGATTATAGACGAAGCTGGCAAAGCCGTTATTGGGATCGGCAGCGATCAGCCGCAAAATGATCCGCAGCCCAATCAATATCTCCAGCATGATGAACAGCAGCCAGATGAATTGCGATACTTTACGCAGAAGCTGCCGCCGTTCAGCGCTTACATCACGCACGATGCGACGGCGATGCTGGTATGCGCCCTGTGCATCAACGCTGACCTGATCCTGACTTTCTAGTGAAGGCATGATTTCCAATCCTTGGTTATAGTTGACATTTTGCAAATTTTCAGAATCTGATGAGTTCGGCTTTCAGCACATTCAGGGTAATTTCCCTATCGCTCACCTCTAGAATCTGATTCGGCATGATGAAGCGATCAGGAGCAAAGAGGCCACCTTCGACCATGACGAAACCCTCGCGGAGGAGATGGTTCCGCATGTCAGGCGGAATTTTGTCCATGCCAGGAAGGAACAGTGTTTCTTCAGCCGACTCACTGGGGAACTGGACATACTTCACCTCGCCGACTTTTTTGTCGTCCCAGTCGTAAATGACCATTCCCTCACGAATGCTAGCCAAAACCTGATTCTGCTTCTCAGGGGAAAGTGAGTGGTGTGTCATGTGGATAACTCCTATCCTTATTCCCATGTCGGGGAATAAACAACCTGCCATCTTCCAGCTATACCGTAAATTAAAACGACTCTATAGACATCGGCCTCAGGATTGATTTTCAAATAGGACAGGTGACTGGACAGGTATAGGAAGGATCGGAAGTGTGGGATTTAGCATCTTACCCAGATGACAAACACGCCTAAATATGTAGTCGAAAGTTTAAAATGCTTCCGCCGGAACAGGTTGTCAGGTTCCAGGCATACTACGCGGTGATGGCAGGCAGGCTCATTTGAAAACCTGAACCGATAAGATCAGTCACAATCGTTATGAGTTGTTCCCTGGTAAACGGCTTCAGCAGATAGCAGGCCGCTCCTTTTTGCAGCGCCCTTTGAACCCATGACGATCTGGCGTGAGCACTGAGGAGAATAACCGGGAGCGAGGGGTACTGTTCGCGTGTTTGTTCCAGAAGTTGAAGCCCATTAACCCCAGCCATCAGAATATCGCTCAGGAGGAGATCAACCGGCTGATCATTTTTGAGCACTTCAAGGGCTTGCTCGGCGCTTTCAGCCTCTCGTGTTTCATAACCCGCTGCCTGGAGAATCAGCGTGATTAAAGAGCGTGTATCGAAATCATCTTCGACTACAAGGATACGTGACATCTTATTTCCTTTTCTCGTGTGCCAGACTATAAAATGACTTCTGATCCCACAAAGACCTGAACAGGTGACACATCATTCAATTGACACCCGATTGCGCCGACCTGTAATGCCATACGGATTAAGCTTTCATCTTTAAAATCAGTCAGGGCAACGATCTGAATATTGGGATACGTTTTAGCAATCTGTTCGAGAAAGGTCGTTTCGCTGGTATCTGGCGTGAGCAGATTCATCAGCAGCATGTCTGGATGATATTGGTCACACAGGCGAACCGCTTCCTTCATGCTGGACGCGACCCCCACCAGATGGAAATCGTCATTCTGTTCCAGAAATAAAGGCAAATGCTTTCGAGCAGCATCCTGTTCAGCAAGAATCACAACCCGGATATGATTTGTATCGATCATGACAACCCTCCTTTGGGCTGGTATAAATTTGACGCAGGGCGACAGTCAGAAGCCAACCAGGGCGGCACGAACCACATTCAACTTCACGGTTTTATCAATGACTTCGTGAATCTGGAGTGGGGTGATATAACACATCGGACTAAAAAGACCACTTTCTACCTGAATGAAACCTGCCCGCAGCAGGTGTATACGGAGATCGTTATGCCGGTGGTCAACGGCATCGGCGCGCAGGGCAGCGTTGTATAACGCATCACCTTCACCTTCCGACGGGAGCTGCACATAATTCACCGAACCTACTTTTTTGTCGTCCCAATCGTAGACGATCATCCCTTCGTGAATGCCAGACAAAAGCTGTGTTTCCCTATTCGGGGCATACATTTGGTACATCATCCCGGATCACCACCTTCGTATGTTACAAACGCAGTGCGAAAACTTCATCAAGACCCTGTTTATTCAAGGTAAAGCAAAATCCCCTGATCAGCATCGACCATACAGGGGATTTTTGAATAGGAAATATAGTGGATCAGGGAAGGCTGCACTGGCAGGATTGGTGAACGAGCTTTCCGGTACGGATTGTGGGGCGATAGGCTCTAAGGCGCGCCCTCCCTGCTGACGATTTTCCGTTCCACCGCCATCGCTACTGCCTGAGTACGGCTGGTGATGCCGAGCTTTGAGAAAATGTTGCTGACATGATTTTTGACCGTTGAACTGCTAATCGTCAGTTGATCGGCAATTTCACGGTTATTCAGACCCTCTACCATTAAGGCCAGTACCTCGCGTTCGCGGCTGCTCAGATCAAAGCCAACTTCGGGCGGTCTGCGGCTGGCGGCGATTAACGCCCGTGTCGCTTCCAGCGCTAAAGTAGGCTGTCCGTCGTGGGCTTTCCGGACAGCATAAGCTAATTCATCAATCGAGACATTCTTCATCAGATAACTGATCGCCCCGGCTTTGAGAGCATTCTGGATGATTTCCTCTTCGCTGGAACTGCTCAGTGCAATAATCTGTATATCCGGGCATTTTTCGCGAATAAGGGCTGCTGCTTCCGGGCCACCTATACCGGGCATAATCATATCCAGCAGCACGACATCCGGCTGATACTGCTGGCATAACATGAGACCTGTTTCTGCATCACCGGCCTCACCCACGACTTGGAAATCATCGAAGTTTTCGAGGAGGGCGATTAAACCCTGCCGTACCATATGATGGTCATCAACGACCAATACTTTAATTTTCTCAGTGGTTATCATAGCCTGATCCTTCTCCGTCTACGGGCTGCCATACAATATGAATGGTCGTGCCTTTTCCGGGTATGCTTTCAATGGAAATTAATGCGCCAATTGTCTCAGCCCGTTCCAGCATAATGCCGAGTCCGAGGCTGGTGGGTGAAATAAGGGTCGTGTCAAACCCTTTCCCGTTATCCTGAATGGTTAATTCAACACACTTTGAGCCATTCTTTAAACGGATTTGAGTCCGGGTTGCCTGGGCGTGTTTGGTGACATTGTTCAGGGCTTCCTGCACAATCCGATAGAGTGTGATCTTTACATCGGCGGGCAGCACCACTTCGTCCAGCTCGGTATCCATCTCTATGCCTGTCCGGCTTATCAGGGATTGGGTCAGCAGTTGGATAAGCGCATCTAAATTCTGCTGCGCCAGTGAAGCCGGACGCAGTTCCAGCAGCAGCAGACGCATTTCCGCCAGGGCATTGGTGGTTAATTGATGCGATTGGTACAGCAGGTTGTGGGTTTTCGTCGGGTTAATGTCCCATTGGCGCAGCGCTGATTCAGACATCACGGTGCTGGTAAAGAGGGTTTGTGTCACCGAGTCGTGCAGTTCACGGGCAAGGCGCTGGCGTTCTTCCGCAGTGGCTAATTTCTGCGCTTTTTCACGTTCGGCGGCTTCGATCCGTTTGCGCTGGGTAATATCGGCATGGTGTTCTATACGTCCGCCAGCATACATGCCGGAACGTATCGGCTGGCTCCAATGTTCCAGCCAGCGTTCCGCGCGGTTTTTATCCGGCAAAATATGGCATTCCATGCGATGATTGAAGACACCAGTTTGATAATGCGACAACAGGCGGCTGGCAAAATCTTCCCCATCCTCGAAAATGCATTTGATCTTTTGGTCGAGCAGGATGCGCTTGTCATACCCCAACAATTCCTCACGCGGGAATCCGTAGAAGGTGACGATGGCATCATTCAGCCAGACGATTTTGAAATCACGGTCAAGGATCAGGACACCGATAGCCGAGTTATTGAATACATCTTCAATCAGGGAACGATATTCTTCCTGGCTTTGGCGCAGCGCCTGTTCAATGGTGTGACGCTCCATAGCGTAGCGAATAGTTCTGCTGAGCAGTTTGCCATCGGTATCACCCTTGACCAGATAATCCTGTGCACCGAGATGGACAGCCTGAATGCCCAGTGTTTTATCATCCGTCCCGGTTAGCACGACAATTGCCACATACGGTGCCGCTTCCCGCGCTTTTTGCAAGGTGTCCATGCCGAAGCTATCCGGCAAAGACAGATCGAGCAGCAGAACATCGAAATGACTTTCCTGAAGGGTCGTCAGTCCGCTTTTCAGGTTTTTCTCAACATTGACCACGAATCCGGCAGCATCGACATGACGCAGATGCTCCTGAATCAGACGTGCGTCACCGGGATTGTCCTCAATGAGCAGGACATGGATGGCGTTCTTGCTCACGCTTACCCCTTATTTAGGCGGCAGTTTGACGATACTGAACCAGAAATGTTCAATACTTTTAACCACCGTAATGAACTGGACGAAATCGACTGGTTTGCTGATGTAGCAGTTGGCGTGAAGATTGTAGGTAATGAGAATATCCTTCTCATTATTGGATGTGGTCAAAATGACTACCGGAATGCGCAGCAAATCCTCGTCACTTTTGATCTCCTGTAAGACCTGACGACCATCTTTTTTCGGGAGATTCAAATCCAGCAGAATAAGATCAGGGCGCGGCGCTTCACTGTAAGCGCCCTGCCTGCGCAAAAAGGCCATGGCCTGCACGCCGTCACTAACGACGCTGAGATTATTCAGGAGTTTGCTGTCCTTGAGTGCCTCCTGAGTAAGGCGCACATCCCCCGGACTGTCTTCGACCAGTAAAATCTCGATTGCTTCCACGCTGATTATCCCGTCTCTCATGAGTGGTTGATAGGAACGGTGAAATAGAAGGTCGTCCCCTGTGTGGGTTGCGATTCTGTCCATATCCGTCCTCCATGATATTCCACAACTTTTTTACAAATAGCAAGCCCAATACCTGTGCCGTCATATTCTTCTCTGGTATGCAGTCTTTGGAAGATGACAAAAATACGCTCCATGTATTCTTTTTCGATGCCGATGCCGTTGTCATTTACCGCAAACTGCCATTGATTTTTAATCTGAATGGCATTGATGCGAACTTCAGGTGTTCTGTCGCTGCGGAACTTGATCGCGTTACTGATCAGATTTTGAAAAAGCTGAACAAACTGCCGTTCATTCCCCTTAATGGCTGGCAGGTTTTCGTAAGTGATTTTTGCCTGACTTTCCTCAATAACAACCTGTAAATTTGTTAGCGCCTCCTGTAATGCGGCCTCAGTTTCAAATATCGAAAAGCTGCGTTCATCGGTTCTGACCCGGGAATAAGCCAGGAGATCATTGATGAGGGCTTTCATACGGCTGGCACCATCCACTGCAAAAGCGATGAATGTATTGGCATCCTCATCAATCTGATCCTTGTAACGCTGTTCCAGGAGTTGCAGGTAGCTGGTTACCATACGCAGGGGTTCCTGAAGATCATGGGAGGCTATGTACACAAATTCCTCAAGCTGTTCGTTGGAGTGCTTGAGGTCAAGCGCGTATTGGCTCAAAGCGGCCTCGGCCTCTTTACGCTTCGTCACATCCAGTATGATGCCGCATGTTCCGACAATATTGCCGTCATCATTTTTCAGGATGGTCAGATGAGTCTCAACCGGGACGAGATGCCCGTCCCGAGCGACATAGCGGTATTGAACGGTCATTTTGGAATCGCCGCTGGCGAAGCGTTCCTGCATATGCTGACGGAGACCTTCCAAATCTTCCGGGTAAACGATTTTTTCGGTAAAACCGGGAGTCGTCATCCAGTCACTGAGCGGATAGCCCAGCATTTGTTCGGCGTAGCTGCTGACAAATTCGAGATGCTGTGTGATGGAATCTGGCTTGTTGGCAGTTTCCCACACAATACCGGGCACATTGTTGAGGATATATTGAAAACGGCGGCGTTGGGCATCCAGCAGCATGGTCATGCGTATCAATTCATTTTCTGCACGGCGGCGTTCCGTTATGTCGCGAAAAGCCAGTATTGCGCCGATGATTTCGCCATTCGCATCTTTAATGGGAGCCGCATTGAGGTCAATCGGGAGTTCCTGACCATCCTGGTTAATCAAGAGGAGAGCATTGACCGAATTAATGCTCTCCCCCGCCTGAAGGACTCTGGTAATCGGATCTTCGACTGTTTCCCGTTTAGTGGCACCAACAATTTTGAAGATATCATACGAAGGTCTACCCACCGCCTTGTCTTGTTTCCAGCCAGTAAGCGCTTCCGCCGTCGGATTAATGATCTCAATAATGCCTTCCGAGTCGGTAGCAATCACACCATTATTGATACTCGCCAACATCGTCAGCAGGCGTTCCTGCTGTTGGCGCAGTTCCAGTTCTGCTGTCTTGCGTTCGTTTATATCCCTGAAGATATTGACAACCCGATGTACCTTGCCATCCTCATCGAATACGGGGGTGGATTTTAGAGTCATCCAGCGATCTTCACCGGTATCGAGATAATGCATCCGGAAGGTAATTTGCCCGCTTATTCCTTCTGTTCGCGCCTGTGCAGAGGGCAGGTTTTCGCGCGGGATGATTCTGTTCTGTTCATCAAACATCTGTATGCGCGCACGCATCTTCGTTACCGGGGTGGCGATCAGAGCCGCCGCTGAATCGTATCCACTCAGTTTAGCCGCCGGTTCATTTGCGAATATGATCTCGCCCGTTGCATCCTGCGCAGTCACGCCATCCGATATACCCTTCAAAATCAAATTAAGCTGGTCGAGCGATTCCCGAAGTGCCTGCTGCGTTTGCTGTCGATTCTCTTCCAGCCAACTGAGCACAATTGTCACAATAAGAAATAGAATCAGGGGAGGAAGGTTACTTAAATCCGGCAGCAGGATAGAATGCGGATCATTCGTGATTAAGTTGGTCAGGACTGCGGATAATATACTTGCGAGCAGGCCGGCTTTAAATCCTCCATAGCGGGCGCTGATGACAACCGCCAGAATCAGCACCATGTAACGAAGGTTTGGGACGACAGATTGGGCGAGTACGGTCAGTAAAAGTCCAATGGCTGTAATGCCAATCGCGATTCCATAGCGATAGTAAGAGGATGAGGAAAGTTTTGGACGCTTCATGATTTCCACTTATGACTATTGCTTAACTCTGCATAATACAGGCGAGTGTTCAATTTTCTGCCTGCCACGATAAAAGCTGCCTTTCAATTTACTGCTATGATTGGTCATACCATTGGGCGGTGCAAGGGTTCCGCATTCCGTCTGAATTGAGTATAAGGCTTCTGACTTCTCTACTGACTGCATGATTTTAAGCCCAAGCAGATTCAATACATGAGTAATGTAGCATATCTTTGACTAGGAAGACTGTTCAATGGTTCTCATCCACCTGGCCTATGTCTGACTGACTTACATTGGCGAAGTCCTTTTAATAACTCACCTTACTCACTTTAAATCAATTTCCCTCTCGAACAATGGGTTTATGCAGTTTAACAAATTAGCACGGAGTTAAACCCTCACCCCCAACCCCTCTCCCTCAGGGCGAGGGGAGCAAAGCAGGGATTTTACACCGTGTTTAAAAGTTAAAACGCATAAACCCATTGTCTACAAGAGAGCAGTGCGTAACATCCCGTTAATAATTGATCTGGTTACGTCAGGCAGGATGGGGGATGGAGTCGCTAAACTTTTAATTCGTTCTTGTTTGAATATTAATCAGGATGCGTTACAGTCGAAGTTCAACTTTTTAGGAGGATTTCTGTGAAACGACATTTTTTGATATTCATGAGTCTGGTTTTACTGCTGGTGGTTCCGGTTTTGGCACAGGATGCCAGCACACTGCCTAATGCTGTCGCGTCCGGTGATGTGACGCAAACCAGCGCAATTCTGTGGACGCACAGCACGACTGTTGGAACGGTTACATTTGATTACGCTATTGACGAGGCTTTTAATAACATCGTGGGCACGGTAACGACTGAAGTTACGGATGCGGCGATCCCGGTCAAAGTCGCTGTTACCGATCTGCATCCCGCCTCGCAGTATTACTATCGTGCGACGGATGCCGCCGGGAATTCCGCATCCGGCAAATTCGTGACCCCGGCTGAAGTCGGACAAAAAGTTGGTTTACGCTTCGGGGTTTCCGGCGACCAACGCGGCGAACTGGCTCCCTTTCCATCGATTGTGAATGTGCCGGAACGTGATCTGGCGTTCTTCCTCGAATTTGGCGACACGATTTATGCTGATGTGGCTTCGCCCGATGTGAATAAATCGCAGGCCACAACGCTCGATGACTATCGCACCAAGCATAACGAGGTTTACGCTGAACGCTATGGCATGAACACACAGGCCGCGTTACGCGCGTCAACGTCCATTCTGGCGGTCATTGACGATCATGAAGTGACCAACGATTTCGCCGGGGGCGCTCCGGCCAACAGTGATGCGCGTTTTGGGGATGTGGGCGATGCCAAGCTCCTGAATGAAACGCCCCTTTTCAACAACGGCTTGCAGGCTTTCCAGGAATACAATCCGATTGCCGATGAATTTTATGGGGATACGGGCGACCCACGCACCGCTAACAAACGCAAACTGTATCGTTACCGGACATGGGGCAGTGATGCCGCTTTCTTCCTGCTGGATGAGCGTTCCTTCAGAGATGAAGAACTGCCACCGATCACTGAATATACCAGCGACGCGCTGAATGCGTATCTGGCGAGTGCTTTCCAGCCGGGGCGCACCATGCTCGGTCAGGTTCAGTTGGACGAATTGAAAGCCAATCTACTGGATGCACAGGGCGCGGGCATCACCTGGAAATTCATCTTCGTCCCGGAGCCGATTCAAAATCTCGGCCCGGTGGCTTCCGGTGATCGTTATGAAGGGTATGCGGCGGAACGGACTGAAGTGCTCAAGTTCATTGTCGATAACAAGATTACGAATGTCGTGTTCGTCTCGGCGGATATTCACGGCACGTTGATTAACAACCTGAATTATCAGGATGCTCCCGGCGGCGAACAAATCCCAACGGGCGCGTTTGATATTTCTACTGGCCCGATTGCCTACGATGCGCCGTTTGGCCCGACGGTTTTTGAACTGGCGCACAGCATCGGCTTCGTCACCGATCAGCAGATCAAGCTGTATAACGGTCTGCCAGCCGCCGCCAAAGAACTGAGTATGAAGCAGTTGATTAATGCTCAGGTCGCGCCGTTTGGTTTTGACACCATCGGGCTGGATGGCTCCGACATTGACGCGACCAAGACCAAAGGTGATTGGATTGTGACCAGCAGTTACGGTTGGACAGAATTCGAAATCGACGCAGCGACTCAGCAGCTTCACGTCATCGTGTATGGCATCCCGTATTACACCAAAGAGCAGTTGGATGCTGACCCGACAGGGATCACCAGCCAAACGCCGACGGTGATGACCGAATTCACGGTAAATCCCAAATAAGCGTTATTTCGCAAGGGCGTGCCGATATGGTGCGCCCCATATGCATCAAGATAAGGAAACCTGGACAAAAAATCCGGACTTTCCAAGCAAGTTTGTGCCTTTTCGTGCCGCCGAGGGTTCAAAACCCTCGGCTAATAGCAAAACCTGAAACCTCTGAAGAGGTTGAAAATACTGTAACAGCGGGATATTTGAAAATCCCATGATGCCAGTGGCGCTTAACTTGGTACACAGAGGGCGCAGCAGTGCTGTGCCCCTACACAAATTCACCTGAACTTCAACCCTTACTGGTGAGTGAATCCTTTGCCTCTGGTATGACAAACCGTTACACTTATCCCAAATTATCGCAATTTATCCCAAATTCAAACCGGAACGTAACAGCAGTTTGTTTACATGAACATACATTACGCTATAAACTAGGCTCTAACGGCTTACTACTCGGAATTTCTTATGGCATGGCGTATTCATCTCACCAATCAAGCCATTCAGCATTTAGACATCCTGCCGGGTAAAGTTACTCTGCTGGCGGCATGGACTCAGCGGGATCGTGCGACTTATTTCGACCTCGAAAACGGGATTGAGATGGGCGAGCATGTGCATAAGGCTGTGGGGCGGCAGAGCGATAAGTGGCCGGAGTTTGTGGCTTCGCTGGCTGCGCCCAATGGCACACCGCTGCCGTATATCCGTACTGCTCAATTTGCGCTGTATACCAGTGATGACGGGCGGATGCGTCTGTACCGGATGGCGGGGGATGAACTGCTGCTGGAAATCGAGGGGCAGGAAGTCAAAATTGAATTGACCACCAAAGGCGAAATCGCGGTGCTGGGGCTGGATCGCTTCATGGGGGTTATCGCGGTACTGGATAGCAAGGGCAAGCTGCATATTTATCAGCAGCATATCCGGGTGGGCGCATTTGATCTCAAGCTCACACTCAACGATGAATCACAGCTTTCTCTGGCGATTGCCAGCGGCGGGACAGCGATTTTCGTATCCGATGGAACTGAATTGGTGATTGTCGATACAGCAGGTCAGGTGAAGAAGCGTCAGAAGGTGCATTATTATGTCGGGCGCATCGCCTGTTCACCAAATGGCAAACTGTTAGCGACCAGTGACCCTGAAACGGGGGTTATCCGCGTGTACGATGGCGCGGATTTAATGCCAACCCATCAGCGTCATGCGATGGATTTGCTACAGGATGCGTCACAGTTGCAATTGATTGCGGATTTGCCGCCGTTTAATGCGGCTCCCGGTACGCTGGCGATTGATGATAAAGGGCGTGTGGCCTTCAGTATTTCGGGTGTGATTTGCGCCACTGAACTCAAACACCTCGATGCGCTGCCGCGTCCACAAGTGTTGTTATAGCGGCCAGCGACCAGTGACCAGTTTAATAGGATATGCTTTTCGTCCGCTCATTTCCCTACTCTATCTCGTGATGTCTTTCTTTACACGGACTTCCTTGTTGTTAATACTCGGTTTTTTACCTGTGTTGACGGCATGTTCGTCATTTTTACCGCAACCTGATTGTGGTGCAATTCAAAATTTAAGAATTTGGGGAGTAGTTTTAGATGGCAATAACCAACCAATAGAAGATGCAACGGTGATTGTTGAAAGTCTCCGACTAAATAAGTGTTTGAATTCAGTGCCCATATCAGACATAAAGCTAACAAGTGACGAGATGGGAGCGTTTGATACCACAGTTCCAATAATTTCTCAGGATGATTTGTTACGGTTTGAAGTTGATGCAGATGGTTATTCAAATTACGTGTACGATCAAATTACGTATACGTATTTTAGAGATAAACTAATAGTCATATTACCTCAGGTACAGTCTACTCCACTTCTTGCAACTCTCCCATTTTAGCAAGTATATAGTTAGCACTACTCAACTGTAAGCGACTTGAGCCAAGAAATCAGCTTAATGTGGAAAAGCCTGTGAATTAAAGACTGGAAACTGGTCACTAAAACTGCTTTTCGGCGAGGGCGCGTTGGGGGAAGACGAAGCGATCAAGGGAACGAGTCCCGCGTTCGAGGGCGCGTTGGTTGGCGCGTTCGAAATCGCCATGCAGATCGCGTACCAGATTGGCCTGCGCAGCCGAGGGTTCTAACTGAAACAAGGCCAGTGTGACGGCGAATTCGCCCAATGCCAGCACTAACCACTGCCCGTTCACCATGCTCTTGCGAGCTAGTCCTATTTTGGGACGATTTTTCATGCCCCAAAGCTGCTGCAATACCACACTAATCTGATCCATATTGGGCTGCTGTTTGCCACCCATCATGAGCGGGACAGTGACATCATGCTGGTAAACCAGATAGTAGAGCAGGCGAGATTCGAAGTGATCGCGCAAAAATGTGGTGTGTCCGGGGGCAGCGGCCTGCTTCCAGGCCTGATTATCGGGGTCACGCGCCAACAGTTTTTCGATGATGGTGCGCTGTTCGCTGTAGCGTCCGTAAATGGCGTTAAACTGGGCGCGGTTAATCTTGCCCTGTCCAAATTCGGAGGCAACGACTTCCATTTTCCGACGCAGGATTTCCAGGGCTACCTGTGGGCTTTGGGTGGTATCACCCTCAGCGACAGACTGGGCGGTTTGAGTCGCGGAAATCTGTGCCGCTTTGGCCAGCATCCCGGATGGCGAAACCACCGGATTGGTGGAGGTGGTCGTGGTTTGCGAATCGGGGCGCGTTGGACGAATCGGCGAACGCAGTGAATCATCACTGGGATCGGGATCGGGCGTTGGACTCTTTTCAGTCTGGTCGTTCACAACAGTTTCACTTCCATCACTGACATCATTTCTCACTATACCATATAATTCAGAGCCGCGAAAATGAGCTATAATTGCGTTTCTCAGCGGAGGATTAGGTTGATTCAAACGGAAAACAAACCATCGAGACGAGATTCTCGTACCATGCCAAATTACTCACACTACGGTCTTTATTTCAATGCCCAACAAGTCCTACAGGCACAACAAAAGCGCGAACGCGAACCTCTGAAAACGGCGTGGGCATTCTTCGACCAGCCTGATACGCCCATCCATGATCTGCTCTGGGACGCTTTACACTATCGTCTGAATAATCAGCAGCAGGCGGGTGAAGCAGCCGCTGTCGTGCTGCAAGAGGGCGCTGGACTGAAAGCCACTCAAACCCGTTTCGAAGCACTGACTTCTGCCGTGATGCTGGCGCACGCCTATGAACTGGTGCGCGACCATGAGGCTTTCTCAGATGAAGCGCAGGCTGCGTGGCGCAGCCGTTTCGCCCAACGGGTTGACAGGCTCTCCGGAGAAATGCCCACTGAATCCGATGCGGAAACGCCCCACCCGGAACAGTTTGTTGAATACATCTGGTTAGGGCTTTTACATCTGGTTGCGGGGATTGTGCTGGAAGATGATGCACACTTCGAAGCCGGAGTGGACATTTACCACGACATCATCGACCATCATGTCCGCCCGGAAGGCTATCTGCCGCACGCGGTTGAAGGCGAGAACGGCGGCAGTCTGGAACGGCAGCTTCTGGCGGTGAACGCGCTGGTGCTGATGGCTGAGGCCGCGAAACAGGTTGGCCTGAACTTATGGGATTATTCCTCGCGCGGTATATCGGTCATCACGGCGGCATCCTATGGCATCTATTATTATTACTACCCTGAGCAGTGGCGCTGGGATACGGTCAACGAGGAACAGGCCAAAGCGCTGTATAAAATTTACGGCGGCTTCTGCGAAATCGTCAACATCCACACACCGCTGCGGGACAGCAAAATGATGCTGGACGAGTTACGTCCCCTGTATAACCCGATTTGTGGCGGCCTAACGACCCTGACACACGGCCTGCGGCTGAAAAAGGGGCTGTTCGGCTAGGAGAAGCAGGGGCATAGCATCAAAACTATCAAATGCCGAGCGATAGGTGAGGATCCTCCGACGCGAAAGTTCACATCCGCAGAGGCAACCGTACCGTAAATATGCTGCCTTGTCCCGGCTCGCTGGTGACAGTGACAGAGCCTCCATGCAGCTCAACAATCTGTTTCGTAATCGCTAACCCCAGACCTGTACCAGTGGATTTGCTTTCACGAGCTTTGGCGGTTCGATAGAATCGATCGAAAATAAGGGGTAATTCCTGCGCCGTGATGCCCATACCCTGATCGATAATCCGGAAAACGACCGTTTCGTCATCCACGACTGCCTCAATACTGATCGTTTTGCCGGGAAAAGTGTAATCGATGGCATTGGAAACGAGATTGACCAGCACTCGTTCAATTTGCTGTTGGTCAAGTCTTAGTTGGGGCAAGTTAGGGACAATACTTAACCGGAGTGATTGGTTCTTATCCAATGCGACGGGTTCATAGGTGTCAAAAACACGCCGCAGGAGCGCTTCTACATCGCACCGTTCCAGATTGAGTACCATTTGACCGTGATCCGCCTGCGATAAAGTGCGCAAATCTTCCAACAAATTGCGCAAGTGCTGAATCTGGTTTTCAAGCGACTGAACATGATGGGCTAATTTCTCCGGGCTGCGCTGCAACAGATAGAGGCGAGTGCTTAAGCCCGTGATGGGTGTCGCCAGATCGTGAACGGCATCGGCCACAAAGCGACTCTTGAAACGTTCGATTTCCTTCAGGTGGGTAATGTCATGCCCACTTAACAGGATGCCGCTGCGTGAATCGCCATCAACGTTGTGTACGGGTATGAATGTCAGGTCAACATCCGTTTCCTGCCCTGTGCGCGAGATGATCTGGGCTTCTAACTGCTGCCGTTCACTGTTGTAAATGACCCGCAGCAAGGCATCGCAAATCAGTTCGGTGTTCTTGCTGTCTGCCATTAGCGAAAGGATGGCCTCAATATGTTGTTTTGCCTGTTCGTCAAACATTGCCAGGAAGGCGGGATTGCTCATCAGGATGTCGCCATTCGGTTGAGCAAAAGCGAGCGCATCACTGGTTGTATTCAAAATGAGTTCAAGCTGTTCTTTGGCGCTGCGCAGTGCGTTCGTGCGCTCATCCACCAGTTTTTCAAGATTGTTCGTGTAGGTTTGCACTTCCGCCTCAAGCCGTTTGCGCTCGGTGATGTCGATGGCGAGGAGAACGGCAGCAGCCTGACCATTAATGGTAATCGGCGTTGAGCGAGACTCCAGCCAGATGGGTGTTCCATCCGCCCGAAGCACCTCGAAATCCATCGACGGATTAGTTTTTCCACCGTCCAATCGGTTGAAGCGTTGGATAATCGCCGGACGATATTTGGGAACCACCGTTTCCAGCGCGGGGACATCCTGAATCTCGCTTAAGCCTGAGTAGCCGAGCATCTGCAACCCGCCGGGGTTGATAAAGCGATATTTCCCATCCCGTATGATGGAAATTGAATACGGCACGGTGTTGACAATCGTCCGGTAAAGTTCTTCGCTCTCTCGCAGTGACTTTTCCGCCTGATTACGCTCATTGAGCCTGGTTTCCAGGGACGCGATGCGCTGCTGCTGTGTATTGATGTATCGTTCCAACTGACTCTTGAGGTAACGAAGCATCAGCCATGCCAGCAGGGCATAAATGACGATTTTCCCGGCGGAAAACAGAAGCGGATTTTCGTCGGAAGGAAAATCCTGACCGCTGTAGTGGATAATGAACATCATTGTCACATACAGTAATACGACAGTGACAACATAGCGATCAAGATATTGGGAAGAGAGGAGTACGGTAGCAAGGATTAAATTCATTACCACCCAAAGGTGCAGGTTACTATCTCTATACCCGCTCAGAAGCATCGTGGCAATATCGCCACGAACAAAGATCAGGAGAAGCAATACCCCGCTCAAGGTAATGCGACCTCTTACGAGCGCTGCGGTTGATAAGATCGCCAGGAGAATGAAGAAAAACCCCGATGTGTAGAAAATAGCAGGGGAACTGAGATAATTTCCGCCAAGAAGCCCAGCACCATTTATCAAAACTGCAAGAGGAAGCACAAGGCGGATTGCTGTTTCGCGCTGTGAGGTCAATGTCTCTTGAGATTGTGGCGTGAACCACTGTCGCCAATTCATCAACATGTGCCTCTTTTAGACTATGCCAAATTAAAGCTATTCATAATTTACACTATAAAAAACCGGAACACCGGGCTTATTTATTCCCACGATTACGGGTATGTCTACAGAGTTTGTGGATTTCAGCCCCAGGAATACCTGTTCGTTAGCGAATGACAGGCTCACATTAGCATTCTACATCAAGTCTTTGAGAAGATGTTACGAGTTCGACCTCACTTGCCATGTTCTGTCAGCACTGCGATTTTCATTATCAAAAACTGATTTCAAACACTCCTGGAACAGTCGCGCCACACGATCACGCGAGGCAAAAGAGCCTCCATTGCAGTTGAAGCGCTTTTCCGATAGACTCATCTCACTGATTTGAGTCTGTGAAATCACGAAAGTAAGCAGCCTGTGAATTCCGTTTCTACGTCTGATACCGCCGTCCAAAAGTTGTTCGAAACCGCCGTCGCGGCAGCCGGACGCGCCTATATTCCGTATTCGCATTATGCGGTGGGGGCGGCACTGCGGGCGCAGGATGGGACGGTTTTCAGCGGTTGTAATGTGGAAAATGCTGCTTATCCGGCGACGATCTGTGCTGAACGGACGGCGCTGGTTAAAGCTGTCAGCGAGGGCTATCAGCAGTTCGATCTGCTGGTGGTGGTCACGGGTAATGGTGGGTCGCCCTGCGGGACATGCCGCCAGATGCTTTTTGAGTTCGCGCCGCACCTGCGCGTGATTACCGCTGATCTGAAAGGCACCATCTACACTGATAGGCTGCTTTCTGATCTGCTCCCCGATGGATTTGGTCCCGATAGTTTAGCACGCTAATCCTATGCCGCGTCCAGAACGCTCCTTTCGTACACAAGCCATCATCATCAAACGCCGCGATTACAGTGAGGCGGATCGTATCGTGACGATTCTCACACCGCAGCGTGGCAAGCTGGATGTGGTCGCTAAGGGGGCGCGTAAACCTGCCAGCCATAAAACCGGACATGTGGAATTGTTCACCCGCGCGGATATGCTCATTCAGCATGGGCGCGGTTTCGACATCATGGCGCAGGTGGAGATGGTCGCGCCGTATCTTGCTCTGCGGGAAGATTTGTCACGCGGGGCTTACGCCAGCTATACCGCCGAATTACTGGATCGTTTCGCGGCAGACAGTGAAGAATATCAGCCGGAATTATTCCAACTGGTCGATGAAACTTTTGACCGTCTGTGTAATGACGATGACCCGCGTCTGGTCGTGCTTTACTATGAAATGCGCCTGCTTGATCTGGTCGGCTTCCGCCCGGAGTTGAGTGAGTGTGTGGTCAGCCACGAGGAGATACAGCCGGAAGATCAGTTTTTCAGTTATACATTGGGTGGCGTTGTTTCGCCCGGTCATGTTCACGAGGGCATGTCGGCGGTTCCCATTGCGATGACGACGCTCAAACTGCTGCGCCACTTGCAGCGCAGCCCTTATACGCATGTAAAAAGTCTTAAGATTGGCACGGCGCTGCACGATGATGTGGAGCGTGTTTTGCTCGGATATATTACCTTCTTACTGGAACGCAATTTACAAAGTGTTGATTTCATCCGGCGGCTCCGTCGGCTGTAGGACTGCGCCTCTGATGCAGGTTGGGGCAGACTCGTGTTATGATGACGGCGGGGCAATCAGGATAGAAGAAGGAATGACGGCTTGAACCAGGGGGAAATATTCGAGCAGCCAGAACAACCGGATGATGAGCTTCCGGTTGAGACGCTGAAGGCGGCCTTTACAGGCGAAGCGCCGGTTGATGACGATCTTCGTCAACGCTATGCCCTTCAACTGCTGCGTTATGCCTTGCACAATCGTGACACCGAAGCCGGTAATCTGATCGCGCAGGCGATGGATGATGACCCGGCGTTGGATGACGCGCTCGAACCACTGCTGAATGACACTCTGCACGAAGAACCAGACGCGGTCTATGCTTTCGTGCGCAGCTATATGGCAGCCGAATTCAAACCGCGCTGGCTGCTGCGCCTTAAGCTGGCAGCGATGTATTCTCTGCGGGTTGCCATTAATGATGCTACTCCCGAAACGGTGGTTAACTGGCTGACCCTGATTGCCCGTGAACCTCAGAACTATGATTTAAATCGCGTGCTGCATTACGGGATTCTGGCGGCTCAAACGCGGGCACATGAGGACACAGAACTGGCGCGGCAGTTGGTGACACTGGCGGCAAAACGTGATCCCGCCAGTCTGGATACCCTGTTGGAAGACCCCGAATTTATGAATGAACTCCCGAATAATATCGGGCGCGTGCTGCGTGACTGCACGGGTGATCCGCTCATTCTGCTGCAAAACAAAGGCGTTGAGATTTTTCTGGTGGGCATGGGACGAGCGGCTGAAGCGAACGCAGGGACGATGTTCACACCGCCGGTTATCAGCCGCATCTGGGAACTGTACACCAGCGGTCAGGCGGCTGCCCCGATACTGCCAGACAAGTACCAACCCGAAACGCTTATTCAGATATTCACGGACAAAGGTTCTCATTTCCTGAGCAATGAGTCGCTGCAAACGCTGGCGGCGCTGATGCTGGAAAGCGGGCGGGATGATCTGGTTTCCGCGCTGCTGGAACAGGAGGATGGACGTGCTGTTCTTCTACCCGTGCTGCTTGAACTGGTCGAACAAAGTGGTCGCACCGTCAGTGACCGTCTGGCGCTCATCGCCCGGATGGTGAAGGCTGGATATTTGCCGGCACAGGACGCGGCGGATTATTACAGCATGATGCTGGAGCGTCTGGGAAGCCCGGAAGAAACCTCACTGGTCACGCAGCAGCTTGCCCGAACACTGCAACAGTCGGCGGGTGTCAAAATCAGTATCAACGCCCTGTGGAATTTGCTGGCACTGGCGGCGGAATCCAAAGATGAGATGGTGGCGCGGATTGTCGTCAAGACACTGCTGATTGAAGCGCGAACGATTGAGATGGAGACGCAGTTGGTCGAACTGCTGCGCCGGATGTGCAGCCAGATTTTATGGAGCGATGCGGTGCGCTTGTCTGTTACGACGTGGTGGCGCGATTTTGTCCGTGAGCAGCCATTGGCACGTCTGAACCGTTTAGATAAGGCGCTGGACGGAAAAAAGGGTCTGGAAGAAGAACGTGGTATTTTGCAAACGCTGAGCGCGATCCGCAAAATGCTGGGACAGCGTACTTTAGAGGACTTCGCCAATGATGTCCGGGCGGCTTACACGGTGCTGGAAGCGCTGGCTGAATCCTTCGATACCCCTGCCAGGCGTGCGCTGAATTTTGATTTTCTGGTCGCGCGTACTGAACTGGAAGGTTACGAAGAACAGATTTCCCCACAGGAACGGCAAATCCTGGCGAACAACCTGAAGGAACTGGCGCAGATTATCGCGGCGATGGGTGATAACCGCACCCGCGCCAACCTGATGCGGCGTGGTGATGATCTCGATAGAGATTTGATGACCGGGGAACAATCGCCCCACAGCGCGGTGGATACCATGAAATGGCTGTCCGGCTATTGGGGCGGTTCACAGAATGGGCAGGGCGGCGGTCAGGAGTAATGAAGCAGATTTACGTCTAGGTTGATTACCGTATTTATAGTTTTTAGTTGTTAGTAGTTGGTTATTGGTGAATCAAAAATACCAAAAACTAACAACCAGTAACTAAAAACCGAACCAAACTGCTTGTTCTAGTCTGAAATCAACTATCATTTCGGCAGGTTGTCTGCCGGAATATTGCGCAGGAGCAAATTTTCCTGATCACGCGGGGAAAGCAGCGGCGCAGTGACTCCCCAATCCAACTGGATGTCCGGGTCGTTCCAGGCGACACCGTTTTCGTCTTTACCACCGTTGTAGTAGTTGTTGACCATATACATGAGTGTGGCATCGGTCAGGGCGTAGAAGCCATGCGCCACGCCTATGGGAATGAACACCCCGACATTGTTGGCTTCACCAATTTCCATCGTCAGCGTGACTTTATAGGTCGGTGATGAGGGACGCAGGTCAACCATGCCGACCCGCACACTGCCGCGCGGCACATACCAGTAATCAATCTGGTGATGGTGATAATGCAGTCCGCGCAGGACTCCTGCTTTGCTATCCGAGCGGTTGCACTGGATACGATCCCAGTTGATCCAGGGAAACCATTCGCGGCGGAAGGTTTCCATAAATTGCCCACGATCATCCGCAAATGCCTTGATCGGCACAAAATACACACCTTCGATTTTCTCTGAGGCGCGGACGGGCGGCAAAATCTGGGTGGTATTGTCATCCATTGTCATTAATCTGTCTCCATTGATGCGTTCATTCACAGCGGCGCTAAGCTGATTTCTTGATTATCACTTAATCTGCCGGATGTGAAAAGACGAAAAGTTGAATGATCTTACTCTCCTCAACTTGCTTCCGCATCAAAATTCAACGCAGCATCCAAGACTGGATCATTTCCGGCGAAGTAATCCGCCGAAGACAGTACCATGCCTACTTTCGGCGCGATAGTCTGGCGCGTATCGCTTGCGTCTACGTCGCGGCGAGCCTGTGTCGCAATCTGGAAATGCAGGCGCGAATTGGGAAGGTCAAACTCACGCGCGTTTTCGAACATATGCGGCTGCCCGCCCGTTGGCTCACCGATGAAGACTGGATTCACATCCTTTTCAAGCCAGAGGGAAAAGACCGTCGCGGCGGAGAATGTGTTGCGCCCGATCAGGACGATCAATCCACCGGGCCGCTGAAAAATCGGCTGGTTGGAAAAAAAGCTGCGCAGAGGTGCGGCTGTATTAATGTCACCGCCGCCGTTATAACGTATGTCGAGGATAAAACGGGTAATCGGTTTGTCGGCAAGTTCGGTTTCCAGCGCTTGTCGCAATTTTGAAATGGTCAGATCATCGCTGCGGGTAATGACCTGATTGTACTGGACGTAAATGACCTGATCGTCATCCAGCGTTGTCCACCAGAAAGGCTCGTCGACACGACTCAACGACAGCGGCGCGTCCTGCTGGGGTAAACGCCAGTGTACCGGGATGATGTCGTGGTATTCCGATAACGAAATCAGTGGTGGATTGAGGGTGATCTGTTCGCCGTCCGCGCGTTCCAGCACATAGTCCGGTTGGGCGGGATCGTCAATGACTCCGACACCCATCAACACATCTGACAGACTCAGCATCATGGGCAGGGTGACAAGGCCGCTGGAATCGTTGTCGCGCGGTTCGAGGGGGATTAGCTTTTCCGTCACATCAGCCGTTTCGATGCCGTTGATTTGGATCAACCGCGCACCCACTAAATCGGCATATTCCGGTGAAGCCTCAATCACATAAACGCCGTCGCTAAAGGGATAAAAATGGAGCGGATAATATTGGAAGGGGTAGTCATCCTGCTGAAACCACATCGAGCTGTGACCATCGCGCAGCGCAGCGACGATTTTCAGCATTTCCACAATAATCTGCTCATCGGTCATGGTGGGGATGTTCGTGTCGAGGTCGCTGACCATCTGCTCAAAGGTGGCCTGCGCTGTGGTGCGGAAAGGGTCGGGGTGATGCTGGATTTTGTCCCAGAGGAACTGCAAATCTTCACGCCATGCGGCAGCGTCCAAGTTCTGCGCGATTGTTGGGAATGAACTCCCCAGCAGCAGGAGGAGAAAAAGCAGAGTGATACAGCGCTTCATATGACACGCCTCTCCAATTGATAAATATTGTGTTAACGCATTCACAAAGTTGGTGGCGATAAAGTTCAATTATTCGGTTGGGATGGCCTAAAGACCGCCGGCAAGGCATATGAGAAAGCGGGTACATGAACAGGAATGACGCGGGTTATCAGCAATCAACGTAAAATGATGCTAATCCTGCTCGAAATGTTGGGCGGGTTCGTTGAGATTCAGGCGCAGAAAAAGCACCTTCTCTTTACCCTGATCGAGATTAAGCAGAATGGTGTGGCTGTCCTCAAAACCGAGGCGGCGGTACAGTGCTGCTGCACGCGGGTTATTGAGTGCCGCGCCGATTTCGATTTCTTCGGCGTGCATCCGGATGCCCGCCTGTACCAGTGTTTGAATGATGGCGGTTCCCAGCCCTTGCCCACGAAAGGCTTCGGCAACAACCATGTCGCTGATTTCCGCGCAGGTCGGCCACATCGCCAACTGTCCATAGGCGCAGGCCATACCATCCGGGGCGACAGCAACCACGCCTAAGCCGCGTCCTTCCGCCGCATAGCGAACGGCGCGTTTGGTCAGACTGTGAATCGCCATAAAAGAGCGTCTTGTCCAGCAGCGGGTGGCGAGTGCCTCGGTATCGGTCAGGCGCACCGGGCGGATGAGGAGGGGTGATTTGGGTGTTTGTAGTGCCAGTGGTAGTTCATCCATAATGTTGGAATTATAGCGCAACGTGATAATTCTGCTGGTGATAATGCCCCCTAATTTTTAGGGATATAACTCACCGATAAGCCTTATAATGAGGTTATAGCAGAAGGAAATGGAGTACGCGATGCGTAAATACTTCGTGATGATTATCGCCCTGCTGGTAATGCTCATGGGCGGAGCAGTGATGGCACAGGATACACCAACCGTATTTTGCGGAAGTCTCTCGCAGGCCGATTGTGACCTGATCACCCAATCCGCCGAAGCCATGCAAACCGTGAAATCGGCTGGATTTGGCTTTCATTTAGAAATGGATTTGAGCAATATACCGGACTCGAAGACGGATCATCTCAATTTCCGCATGACCGGAAATGGCGCGTATAAGCTGGATTCCGAGGGGCTGGGCGGTTTGCTGCTTTCACCTGGTGAATTGACACAGCAGATGGATAAACTACCGCAGTTTATGGAGGATGTTATCCGCGCGATTTCTGCCGAGGGTAATTTTGTGATGTTCTTCTCCGACGATTTTGCGGCGGCGCTGGGTCAGAGTGATACAAAACTGCCGAGCAAAGCCGGATTCAGCGCGCGATTAATCGATGGCATGGCTTATATGAATCTGGGGAAACTGGCGGAACTTGATCCGAAAAGTGATTTCCCACAGGGCTGGTTTGGCTTCGATCTGGCGGCCTATTATCGTCAACTGCTTGAGCAGCAGACATCGGGTGCGAACGGGCTGACATCGGCGCTGGGCAGCAACTTCGCCAATGGAGCAGTGATGGACAAATATATGACCATCGAACGCGGCGAGGATATCATCATAGACGGTCAGAACGCAGCCGTGTTCCAATCCGCACTTGATCTGGGAGGGTTTTATACCAGCGAGGATTTCCAGACCCTGTTGCAGCAGCAGTTAGAGCAAAGTGGAGCTGGCAGCATCAGTCAGGCCGATATGGAACAGGCGATGCAGGCGATTGAGGCCATGATGAACGGCCTGACATTGGACATGACCCAGAGCATCGGGCTGGATGACCACTATACTCACCGGATGGGTGTTTCAGTCAACTGGACACTGGATTTGGATGCGATCAGCGCCGCAACCGGGGCGAACAGCCAGACTTCTCAGTCGCCCATGACTATTCAAGTCACTTTCCAGGGCGATTTGAACCAATTCAATAACGCGCCGGAAATCAGCGTCCCTGAAGGCGCGATTATCATCCCGCTGGATGACCTGAATAATCTGGGGCAATCCTTCGGACTGCCGCAGTAAGACTCTTTTCCCCTTGTAATTTCCCACTTCAGGGCTGCGTGTTACACTTACCGAATGTACGTTTATCCGCAGCCCCGGAGTATCCATGTCGCGATTGTTCGTGTTCACCCTGCTCCTCGTCGTTTTGTCCGCCTGCCAACCGAATACGCCGCAGCCGACTCCGGTAGCCATGCTGCCGATTCAGATTATCTATTTCTGGGAGCCGGTGAAAGGCGTGCTGAATGCTAATGAGATTCAGCCCTGGGATTTTATCGGTCAGGCGGGGGATGCCATTCGCGTGCGGGCGGTCAGTCCATCGACCATCGCATTAACGCTGCAAACGGCGGATGGCATCGTGGTCACACAGGGCGAAAATCAGATTGAAACGGTGCTGTCAGCAGATGGCATCTACGAGATACGGGTTCAATCGGGTGAGGTCGCTCAATATGAATTAGGGTTGAGTTATACAGACCGTCCGAATCCGGCGGACGCGACACCCACACCGCTCCCGGTCACGGTAGCAGTTCCGACACCCACGCCGCCTTATTATGCCCATCTGGGGACGCTGATCGGTGCGCTGCAAAGTGGGCAAACGCTGTCCGGGACATTCGATGTGCCGGAAGTGCGGCATGTCTACACCTTCACCGCCAGCGTGGGAGATTATGTCGGTATACAGATGGGACGCGCGTCCGGGACGGTTGACCCGCTCATCAGCTTGTACGCACCTTCCGGGGCGGAAGTGGCAACCGATGATAACAGCGGCGGGAATCGTGCGGCGCTGCTGCGCAATATCCGCCTGACCGAAGATGGTATCTACACTATTCAGGCGTGGGGACGTGGTTTCACGGGCAGTTATCAGATCAGCCTGTTGAACAGCAGCCAGCCGATTCCGGTTACGCCTGTTTTCGTCAGTCAGGTAACGGCTACGCCCATCAGTGAAATTCTGACTCCGACGGTAGCAGCAGCGGTCAATGGTCAAAACCTGTTCGATCATGTGCCATTGAACAGCAAAATCGAGCGCTCTGGCGATGTGGCGCGTTATGCCATTCAGGGCGCGGCGGGACAACCCATGACCATCGCGGTTCATCCGGCGCAGGCTTCCAAGCTGATTCCGCATATTGATCTGTATGACCCCAACGGGGCGCTGATTACTTCTGCCAGTGGAACGGATGCCCAATCACAGGGCGATGCATTGATTCCAGCCTTGATTCCGGCTGAAACGGGCACGTATCAGCTATTCGTGAGCGGGGAGAAACGCAGCACTGGCGCTTATACAGTGGCTTATGGGATTGGCTTTTCGCAGGAAGATGTGCGCTACGGCCTTGCGCCATCTGACCAGAATATCAATGGCAATCTGGCGCGGCGCGGCCTGCGGGATGTGTGGAGTCTGGATTTGAATCAGGATGATGTGATTACGGCGACGGTCAGCGCGTTAACACCGGGGCTTGACCCTATACTGGAACTGGTTGCGCCGGATGGCTCGACTGTCGCGATGGATGACAACAGCGGCGGCGGGAGCGATGCGCTGATTGCCTCGGCTCGTGCGCCGATTTCCGGACGCTATCACCTGTGGGTGACAGGCGCGAATGCCACCGGATCAGGCGGCTATACGCTGGTCTGGCATTACATCAACCTCGCTCCAACCGCGACTCCCGCACCGGGGACAGTCACGCTGTTGAGCTACACTGATATGATTCCCGATCAGGCTTACGAGTTCTATCCCTTCTACGGGCAGGCCGGGACAACCGTACAGATTAATGTCATCGCTCAACCGGGCAGCGGCTTCGATCCAGTGGCGGCACTCGTCGCGCCGGACGGCAGCGTCATCGCGGAAGGGGATGACAGTGAAAATGACCTGAATCCACGCTTTACCGCGACACTTCCTGTCGATGGAACCTACAAAGTACGGGTGAATGGCTACCTGAGCAGCGGCATTTTTGATCTGACCGTGGATGTGCTATATCCCTCAAACTGATTCAAGTTTTTACAGGATTTGGCGTATTAGCACATAGAACGCACTTTCGCTAATTCAGAACCTAACTATACTGGATAATAACACAACGAATATGAGAGGGGCGTGACGCATACATGGTAATCCCAACCAACCCTGCCACCGACATCTCCACTGAGCATGTACGCTGCATGATGAAAGCGGCATTGGGGAAGTACACCCTTTCGCATCTCAAATCTGACCGCTTTTATCCCGACTCGTATGCCAAACGAATAGCCGAGATTATTCAGAATAACGCTAACCGCCGTCATACCGATTTTGCCACCAAAGCGCGTCAGAAAGAAGAGGCTGTCAACAAATCGCAGCAGGAGAATCAACGAAAGCGGCTGCGCAGCGAGATTGATGCGCTCCTGCTGGATAATATCGACATGCGCGATTGGCTGCGCATTATGAAAAGCGAGTGGCGCAAACTTCAGTACACGTTCCCCAAGAATCAGCAAATTATCTTTTCCCACATTCAGGAACTCATCGGCACTCGAAACGAACAATCCCACGAACGTCCGCAGCCGCTTTACCGTTTTGCGGATACCTGTGCGTTCCTGCTGGAAGCCATTGAAGCAGAAGAGGCTGTTGAAATGCGTGACATTGCCAATTATCTCGGAGGAGGTTATCCCGTGAACGGAAACGGAAATGGTAACGGCGCGAATCCATCCAGCAACGGTTATTATCAACCGATACCCCAGCCGGTTCCATCGGCGCTGCCTATCAACCGATACCCCAGCCGGTTCCATCGGCGCTGCCCTCATTCAGCCTGCTCGAATCCAGTGACGGCGAAACGGATCGCGTCGGCTCTGTCGCCCCGAACGGCGATTATTTTATCGTTCTCACCGCGCCCAGTGGACATACGGCGCAGTTCCCGATTCCGAAGGACAAAACCCGGCTCATCATCGGGCGGGGAGCCAGCAGCGACATCAACATCAATGATAACCGCGTCTCCCGCGCTCATGCTCAGGTGGTGTATTCGCCGGAAACGGGCTTCACTATCAGCGATTTGTACAGCGCCAACGGCACAACCCTCAACAAGAAGCCTCTGCCACGCAATATCCCGGTGCTGTGGTCAGAGGGCGAAATCGTCATGGTAGGCGATACCTCGCTGATTTTACGGCGCGGTTTTGGGTAATCAGGTAATGGAAAGTATGACACCCGAAGAAATTCTGGCGTTTCGGTTTTCTAACTCCGAACAGGAGCGTCTTGACGATTTGCTGGATCGCAATAAAGAAGCCCAACTCACGCTGGACGAAAAGAATGAACTGCAACAACTGATCGAGCTTGAAAAAATGATGTCTCTTCTGAAGGCAAAAGCGGCCTATAGTTTAAGCCAAAAATGACGCGCGTATCTCCAGGTATTCGCATTCAAGTACTCGCCCGCGCCCAAGAACGAGCCGCGTGAAGTCCAAACTCGCTTCTATATCCTGAAATCAGATCTTTGGTAAACGTCTTTCTAAGCCAAAGTGCGAAGGTTGCCCAACAAAATTCCTGCTCTTTGCACGCACTTTGGTTGCGGCCACGCCAACAACTCGTGTGATTAATTTCGGTTAGCGGCTTGGATTAGAGGAAATTCCAATTGTGTAACGCCTCAATCGCTTTCGCAACGCCATCTTCTGCACGTATACATTTGCCCAGTTCTGTCGCTCTTAACCGCACATCCTCGCCACTCGCAAACCGAATTGCTTGAACCAGCCGTTTGGCAGTAAGACTTTTTCGCGGAATGGGTGGCGGCGCTATTCCAAGCTGTTCGAGCCTCCATGCCCAAAAGGGTTGATCGCCAAAGAAAGGGATGACTACTGAAGGGATACCGGCGCGTATTGCCGCGGCGGTTGTGCCAGCACCGCCATGATGTACTGCGAGGGAGACCTGTGGGAAAAGCCACTCGTGCGGCGCATGGTTGACGATGAAGACTCTGTTGGCATCTAATTCTCGTGTTATTTCTCCTAATCCTCCCCACCCAGTAGCTAAAATCGCCCGTTGATTGCTGGTACGCAGAGCTTCTATGACCAATTGAGTGGTCAATTCTGCACTCCGATTCGACATGCTTCCAAAGCCAACGTAGATCGGCTTTGATCCCGCCTTGAGGAAGTCGATCAGTGCTGTTGGCGGTTGCCAGGATTGGTCACGATTGAGAAACCAGTAGCCGGTGATTTGCCCGTGAGGCGGCCACTTCGAGGGCTGTGGTATGACGTGGGGACTGAACCCGAACAAAACCGGGCTGTGCTGGCGCCGCCACTGATATTGTGGCCCATACCAGGGAAAATGTCGAAGCCCGAGTTGTGGCCTGAGGACGCCATTCGTCGCAGACCGAACTGACTGCCAAAACATAAACATCAGGCCGTGATGGAGAAGGTGATTCACAACAGGATGGTACGGTCCCATCGGCAAATCCGTGAATAACATTCCAGGCCCAAGATAAGCTTGCACGAAAGGCTTGCCCAACGCTTCCGCCAAGCACCCGCCCAAATAGGAGGCAGCAGTACCTGCAATAATAAGGTCAGCATCATAGCAAGCTGCTTTACCCTCCTCTGCCCACGGCATCATCATGGTTTTCATAATCCGACTCATAGCGCCGGCCATTGAAATCGGATTGCGCCCTTGTTCTATGAAAGCTTCATGTTCGCCCGCCATTAATGCACGGAAATCGCCGGACAGCAGGCTCAGCTCCAAACCCTCACCACTAACAAACTCCGCGAAATTCGCATTCGTCGCCAGCCGTACCAGATATCCTGCCCGCTGCAACCCACTGCCAAGAGCGATCAGAGGTTGCACATCACCTTGCGAACCCAGAGCGAGGATGGTAATTCTCGTGCCTTGAGTCATAATCGCCCCTTCGCTCAATTATCCACAGGTTTTGACATACTGGCGGGAGTCGGTTCTTCTGAGACTGGCGAGACTTCATACAACACAGGCTGCCAGCCACGCAGCTTGTAAATGAATTCCCACAATTGACCCCAGATTGTCTTCTTGAGCAAGGTGGATTTCACATGCTCGGCTTCATCGCCTTCCAAACGTTGGGCCACACCGTTAAGTGTTGGGCCGGTAGTTTTACCGCGACGTGTGCAAGGTGCTAGAGTCACATGAGGATTATTGGCTAGGCGCTTGACCTTTCCTGTCGTAGACCACGTTGTAAAGTATGCTTTCCCCTGCGCGATCTTTATGCCGACTGGTGTGCTAACGCCTTGACCGTTACGGCGGAACGTAGTCACCAAGCCAACGCTGGAATTTCGCAGGGCGGCAAACTGTTCTTCACTGATGGGTCTGTTTTTGTTATGCATCGATGTTCCCTCATAGAATAGAATGGGCAGTTTCGTCGTCGCTTTACGTTAAGCTTATTTCATGTTATCATAATGTACGATGTTGTGAATATCTAGATGTGTCTAGATATTAGATTTGCCATACAGTATAGATAAGGAGTAAATTTTTGTCAAGCGGAGATCATTTTTCGAAACTCAATCGCAAAGAACTCGTTAAGGCAGTTAGTCAAGCCGCTCAGGTAAGCAGCACGTTCGCCGTGTTCTTTCACACTTCTATCGCTGAGCAGTTTGGCCTCAGTGCTACCGAGGAGAAAACACTGCTTATTCTGAGCGGTGGCTCCGTGACTGCCGGAGATATTGCCCAGCAGACCGGATTAACAACTGCTTCAGTGACTAGCCTGATTGACAGACTTGAAAGCAAAGGCTTTGTCCAACGAATACGTGATAAGGTGGATCGCCGCCGGGTTATCGTTGAACCGAACAAGGCGAAATTTGACGAACTCTCCCAGGTATTCGATTCTTTCCAAGGGGAATTTGATGAGTTACTAACAGTCTACAGTGACGAGCAACTTGCAACCATTGCCGATTATCTGACTCGAACGCTCGAACGCTCACGTGAAGTTATTGCACATCTGACCGAGGGACAGAAAAAGCCTGGAAACGAATCCAGCGATGTATGAAACGATGGTCGACAGCAAAGCCAAAGTGTGAACGTCGTCCAACAAAATCCCTGCTCTGTATGGGCGATTTTGGTCGCTGCTACACAGGCAGCTTGTTGGATTAATTTGTGCTGGCGGCTTAGTCAGGGCGAATCGGTGCGTGCGCCAGCACTGGTTTATTTCAAGCCGCTGGAAGCGAAACTTTCAATAAAACGCCGCTGGAAAATCAGGAACAGGATGAACAGCGGCGCGATCACCATGAGCGTGCCCGCCATCAGCAGGCCATAATCTGCGCCTGTATCCGATGTATTGAACAGCTTATTCAACCCCACCGTCAGCGGACGTACTTGCTCAGTGCGGGTGATAATCAAAGGCCAGAGCAGCTCGTTCCAATGACTGCTGATCGAAATCAGCGCGAAAGCGACATACGACGGAATACTCAATGGCACATAGATGCGTAAAATGATCCGCCACAGACTCGCGCCGTCGATGCGGGCGGCTTCCTCCAATTCGTAGGGGACTTCGCGGAAAGCCTGCCGCAGCAAGAGTGTCCCGAAGGCTGAAGCCCAATAGGGCATCATCAACGCCCAGCGCGTGTCATACAGATTCAATTCGCGGATGGTGGCGAAGTTCTGCGCGATCAGCACCCCCGGCGGAATCAAGAGCTGCATCAGCACGATGATGAGCAGAATATCCCGTCCGAAAAAGCGCATCCGGGCGAAGGCATAACCGCCCATTGTCACCGTGACCAACTGCACCGCCAGAACCCCCACTACAAAAATCAGACTGGTG
>JBGAGR010000044.1:0-35997 GCA_044226645.1 Aggregatilineales bacterium | reverse complement strand
GGGTTTGAAGATATGTGGACGAAAACGCACTCCCGGCCAGTTGTGTTTATTTAGATTCTCCGCCAGTCGCCCACCATCTAACCCCGGTGCGCCCACAATCTCGAACGGCAGGGCAGTGCCGCGTCCTTCTGATAACGATGTACCTTCCACCAGACATGAACCGGGATAATGCTGCGCTGTTGATAAATGGGGCATGTTGGGAGATGGTGACACGAAAATCAATCCGGTGTCTGACCAGAGCATATCGCGACGGTAGCCGCTGCATGGGATTACTGACAGGCACGCAGGAGTCGGATTCCAGTGGGCATTAAAGAGCTGTGACATCTCACCCATTGTCATGCCCGGTTGGGTGGGCAGTGGATAACGTCCTACAAGTGAGGTGAAGCGTGCCTCCAGCGGCGCGCCAGATACCTTACCCCCCAATGGATTGGGACGGTCAAGGATGATGACACCAACACCATGTTCGCCTGCCGCCTCCAGTATATGCGAGACCGTCCAGGTGAAGGTGTAGTAACGCACACCAATGTCTTGACTATCGCATACAATGACATCAACACTGTCAAGCATGTCAGGAGTTGGGCGTTCGGTTGTCCCATATAAACTGTAGATGGGCAGACCTGTTTGGGAATCAATCACGGAACTGATGGGTTCACCATCTGATAGCGCTGCTGACAGTCCATGTTCGGGACTAAAGATAGCGGCGAGGTTGACATTCTGTCGCAGAATGTCATAGGTGCTGACCAAATTGCTATCTACTGCATTCAGGTTCGTGAGCAGCCCGACTCGCTGACCCTCAACGGCTTTGAAGCCACTTGCCCGCATCACTTCAATGCCAGTTTGTACCCGCTGATTCTCAGCCATTACATGATCCACTCTTATCTGTTAACGGCTGAATCCTGACCGGCAGTTTCCCCGTTGGGGTGAACAGACCAGCCAATACTTCCCCTGCTGCCTCCAATGAAGGGCTGCTGTCACCACAAGTGCAGATTATCGTCTCCGCACCCGCTAACGCTTCCGCGTCATAAGGGGCACGCAGGCACACCAATACCACCTGTTTAGCCATATTCATCAACTGCCGCGCCAGTGCGAGTTGCTGCGGATTGAGATGGGCACTGCGAGTCGCCAGTGCCAGTGTCCTGGCAGATTGCACTGCTTTCTGTGCTCGCTCAATCGCACTTGAATCGTAAGGAGTTGATCCCAGTGACACCATTGGCAGATCAGGGAAATGCTGCCGAAGCGCTGCTGCAAAACCGCTTAAGCCGCCGCTTTCGAGGATGCCGCTGTCCAGATGTGAGGCGAACTCCACCAGCACAGCATCCGTTTCTAACGGCAGCAAACCCCCATCCCGCAGAAGCACTGTCCCGGCGCGTGCAGCTTTAAGCACCAGTTCAGTATGTGCAGGTTGTTGGATGACGGATATATCCGTCTGCTGAGCGGGATAAGCGGCTTTGAGCGCCGCCACACGCCGATTTGCATTCTCTACCATCTCTATCGGCACACGCCCACTTTGCACCGCCAGCAGCAGAGCATCATAGGCTTTTTCCTGCATTGCGGCGGTGTGTGAGAAGAGAATCACATCCAGTCCTGCCAGCGCCCCTAACACCGCCGTATCGCCTGGCCCATAATGATCGCTGATAGCCTTCATCTCCATACAATCGCTGACGACAACCCCATCAAAGCACATCTCTTCCCGCAGTAATCGTTGGATGATGATAGGGGAAAGGGTAGCCGGAAGCTCCTTATCGAGCGCCGAAAATATAGTATGGGTCGTCATGATGCTGGCGATACCGCTTTCGATGGGTGTGCGGAAAGGCTGCATATCCTGCTGCCGTAATTGCTCCACTGAGGTGTCGAGTACGGGCAGATCCAGATGGGTATCGGTAGCGGTGTTGCCGAGGCCGGGAAAGTGTTTCGCGCAGGCTGCAACCCCGCCGCGCTGGAAACCACATACTGCGGCAGCACCCATCTTTGCCACCCATGCCGGATCAGTACCAAATGAGCGGGTACCCACTGATGGATTGGCGGGATTATAAGCAAGATCCAGGGCAGGAGCGAAATTCCAGTTGATGCCAAGTGCCAGCATTTCCCGCGCCAGCATTTCGCTGACTTGTTCGGCCAGCGCTGGGCCATCCAGCGCCGATGAGAGTGCCATCGCGCCAGGGCTTTCGCTGAAACCCTGCCGCAGTCGGGCTACGGTGCCACCTTCCTGATCAATGCCAATCAGCAAAGGATATTTTGCGGCACCATGAAGACGATCACACAACCGGGCAAGTTGCGCCGGGCTTTCTACATTACGGGCGAACAGGATAACCCCACCCACACGCCCTTCACGCAGCCAGCTCAGCAAATAATCAGGTGCATCGAGTCCGTGAAAGCCGAACATGAGCATCTGCCCGATTTTATCTTCCAGTTGCATGATTGAGAGCTTCTTTCGCAGTCAAAATTCTCGTTAAATCTACGTTGTCCGCTGATTGAACGCCACCTCAGCGAGAATCAGGATAGCACCAATCAGGGCACTGTACAAACTAATCATCGAGCCACAATATGTCGCGGAAATAAACGGCTGGATTTTGACAATGCGCCTCTGGACATAGCGTATTTCGACATAGCACATTAGAGTTGTACAATCGATTCTTGACTCTACCAACCGTGATGATAAACAGCAAATATCACCCTAGACCAGTATGTGTAATTGACTCCAGCTAAGTTCTGGCATCGCGTCATTGCACTACTGATGGATACAACTGAATGACAAATCCGGTCTCTATCCGCCCCGTGACTCACCATGACATACCCATCATAGTCTCATGGCTTGTGATATTACCGCTTTATCAACGCTATCAACTCACTGCTGAACGAGTAAGCACTCAGCTTGAGACGGCGCTGAACAGCCCGGATATTCTGCTAACAGCCGATACTTCTGAGAGCATTGCCTGTGGTTTGTCCTGGTGTATTCTGGGAGGAGCATTCGGACGCAGTGTGTATCTCCGGCTGATTGGTGTACACCCGGAAAAGGCTAACGTTGGTATAGGCAGTGCTTTACTGGCTGCTTCAGAACAGGCTGCCCGAAAACATAGCCGTGATCTCATGCTCCTGGTCTCGGATTTTAATCAGGATGCCCAGCGCTTTTATCAAAAGCATGGTTATCGCCAGATTGGCGCTATCCCTGGGTATGTGCTGCACGACGTTAGCGAGTTAATATACTGGAAGAGATTATAACAAAATGAAATGCGAGGGTCTGCTGTCTAACGTGGGCAAATCTCGCTTCTTGCGAGAATCTACCTGGACTTAGGGCGAGAGAAATAGATTATGCTTGTCATTGGTTTGATGTCGGGTACTTCTGCTGATGGTGTTGATGCTGCTTTGTGTGAACTTTCTGGCGCGCCGCCTTGCCTCCAGGCGCGCATCGATCATGCCATTTTTGTCCCCTTTGAAGCCGATTTTCAGCAGCGTATCTATCGTGCCGGTCATCCGGAAACCAGCCGCATTGATGATTTATGTGAACTGAACTTCGAGCTTGGGGAACGTTTTAGTGCTGCCGTACTCAAGCTCATTGCAAAAGCCCAATTGAAACCGCAGAATATTGATCTCATCGGTCTGCATGGACAGACGGTCTGGCATATGGTTCAGCCCGATGGAAAAGTTACCTCGACCTTACAGGTTACCGAAGCATCGGTTGTGGCGCATCGTACCGGCATTACCACGGTGAGCAATTTTCGTCCGCGCGATATTATTGCCGGAGGGCAGGGTGCGCCGCTGACCAGCTATGCCGATTGGCTACTGCTGCGTCATCCAACTCGCTGGCGTGCCGTTCAGAATATTGGTGGCATCGGCAATGTCACTTTCCTTCCACCGCTCAACGACACTCGATCTTTGCCGATGGCCTATGATACCGGGCCGGGTAATTCACTGATCGACGGTGTGGTTTTTTCACTGACCGGTCAGCGTTTCGATGCAGATGGTGTTCTGGCGGAGCAAGGCAGAGTTGATGAAGAATGGCTCGCTGAACTGCTCACCCATCCTTATTTTGAACGAAAGCCGCCTAAAACCACCGGGCGCGAATTGTTCGGGGCAGATATGGTGAAGCAGTTGATCGTTCAAGGGAAACAGCGGGGTTTAAATACCTCGGATATGGTCAGAACCGTAACCGCTTTTACAGCCGCGAGTATTGCCGATGCCTATCACCGTTTTGCGCCTGTGCCCATCGATGAAGTTATCGTGGGTGGTGGGGGAAAACATAACACTACACTGATGACCCTGATCGCCGACTGGTTGCCCCAAGCAAGCATCCTGAGCCACGAAGATATTGGCCTCGATAGTGATAATAAGGAGGCGCTGGTATTTGCGGTATTGGCATACGAAACCTGGCACGCTCGCCCCGGCAATCATCCCGCTTTGACAGGTGCCAGTCAGGCAGTTGTGCTGGGGCAGATCACACCGGGCAATAATTATGTTGATCTTGTCCGGAAGACCTGGAGTGAACTTCCCTTAGATCGGAATGAGTAAGCACCGCGGTTCGATACGGTTGGCATACCCTCACCCTATCGGCTGTTGGCGGAGCCGATTAAGGAATATATCGATAAAATCCAGCAGGGAGAAGAGGGCTGTTTTGTCCATGTGATTATGGGGGAGTTGGTCATGGATACTTTCTGGGAGCAAGCACTGCACCAGAACAGTGCCATCATTTTCAATCTGGCATTAGGCCACATGGATCGTGTGGTAGTAATCAGTGTGCCTTACCAGATTCGCCGTAAGAATGGTTCTCTCGATTTGGCATTAGAAGCCGAAGAGCCTTCAAATGCCTTTGCACCTACTGTTTCTGAAAGTGAATAACGCCAGTTTCGAGTATAAAAACCCGTTGAAGGCTTATCCTCAACGGGCAGGAACGGCTTGTGTTTCATGTATCACTTACTGTGGATGGAATCAGCTCTTCTAAACTGGGTGGTTGTACCTCGTCCAGTGTATACAGGCGGCAGTTTCTTAACTGATGCTTCAAACTCCAAAGTTGAAATCGTTGCCACAGAGGCATCTTGCTCTGGGGAATGTGTGCAAAAAGGACTGATGCATCAAACAGCGATGTCGCTTCTGCCAGCGCATCAACAAAATTAATGAACTGCATCGGCTGGACGCAGAACTCCACACCATAGTCTTCCGCAACTGTGGCGTATGCTTTCATGAGTTGATTCTTCGTCAGGTCAGGTGCCGCAATCTCCCATCCTAGTAAGCCGGGATTATTGGCGAGCACCAGGTGCAGCAGCACAATCCTGCCATTCACATTACGGGCTAATGCACTGGCAAGATGCATAGCCTCCATTGTCCATTGCTCGTCTGACATGTGTACTATGATAGTCTTCATTGCTTTTGTCCTTCATGTCTGTAATCTGCTTTCAGCATAAATCTCCAGGCATCAGGAACGGGAAAATGGATTATCAGGATAGTGTAAATAATGTGTTATGGCGTAAAATCAGAGCTGACAAAGCGATACCCAACCCCCGGTTCGTTGAGGATATAGCGGATGTTGCGGGATGGATTCTCACGCAGTTTCTTGCGCAGTTGATTGATGAATACCCTCACATAATGGGACATTTCGCCATATTCACCGCCCCATACTTCCATCAGAATGGTGCGATGGGTGAGCACCCTGCCCGGATGGGTTGCCAGCAAGCGCAGCAGATCATACTCAGTGGGGGTAAGGTGTACCTCCTCACCAGCGACTTTGACTACCCGGTTTGCTAAATTGATATACAAATCACCCACATGAATCTCCGCTTGTGGGTTGGTCATGGGTTCTGTTGCAGTCCGGCGCAGTACCGCCTGAATACGGGCTTCAAGTTCTGCCATACTGAAAGGCTTGGTCATATAATCATCTGCTCCGGTATGGAGGGCATCCACTTTCGTTTTGTCCTCCCCATGAACGGACAAAACAATAATCGGAATCTTTGACCATTCCCGCAGACGGCGGCACACTTCAATCCCATCTGGAGTAGAACCGAGTGCAATATCGAGGATCAGCATATCGGGCTTTTGTTGAGCGGTCAGGATAATCGCTTCTTCACCGTTCGATGCAGTCAACACCTCGTAATTGTAGCCTTCCAGACCGATTTTTAACTGCCGTCGTATCTGGGGTTCATCATCGACCACCAGTATCCTGAGAGTCATGCTTCAAATTCTCCTTCTTCTCCTTTGCATTCAGTGGCAGCGCCAACACAAAAGTTGTGCCACCACCGGGAGTATCTTCCATATGTAGGGTGCCTTGATGTGCTTCGATAATGCCTTTGGCGATGGGTAAACCCAGACCAATATGGCCTTCCTTACCGTGATAAAACGGTTCCATAATGTGTTCACGATCTTCCGGGGCAATCGGTGGTCCATGATTAATGACTTTAAACTGAATCTGCGCTTCCCCAACGCAGCACGTTATCTCAACCTGCGATTCCATCGGTTCATATCTCAAGGCGTTATCCACTAAATTGCTCAATGCCTGTAAGATGAGTCCATAATCAAAGCTCACCAGAGGCATATCTTGTGGAAAGTGCATGTGGATGCGCTCACTGCCAGTTGTCTGCCATATACGGGCAGCGACATCACCGGCAACTTCTTCAAACGAATTGGGTTCGCTGTTCAGGGTCAGTGCGCCAGCTTGCAGGCGTGAGAGATCGAGCAGATTCCCAACCAGTTTATTCAGATGATCCGCTTCGGTTTCAATCGTTTCGGCAAGTTCCTGTCGTTCTGAAGCTGGCAGGCGCTCGCCTAGTGTGCGCAGATTGTTAGCTGATGTTTTGATAATGGTGATAGGCGTGCGTAAATCATGAGAGACTGCGTGCAGAATGGCAGTCTTGAGACGATCTGCTTCCTCATACTGCTGGCTTGCTTGTGCGCGTTCGGCTAATTCAATGCGCTGTAGTGCCATTGCTGCCTGTACCGTACAGGTGCGGAGCAATCGTAGTTGCTGAGAAGTGAGCACAGTCCGGAATGCCACACAAAGCGTTCCGTAGATGCGCTGCCCCGCCTGTAGGAGTAAAAAATGGATAGTCTTATTTGATCGATTAGGTTCGCTTCGGTAGGGCAGGATATAGGCCTGATTGGCGCGTAAATCCTCCCGCATAACTTGTGTTAGTGCCTCATGTACCGTCCCCGCATCCGTCGCCTGATTCATCAAACCTGTCAGCCTATAAAGTATCTCCTGCTCATAGGCACGTCGTCGCGCTTCTTCCGCCTGATAACGCGCCCGCGCGCCAAGCTGACCCGACAACCCCGCGACGACGACGAAAACGACCAGTTCGATAACATCCCGTGTGTCAGCGACGATAAAGGTGTAATATGGCTGCGTGAGGAAGAAATTGATGCACAAAAAACTGATAAATGCCGCGCTCATCGCTGCTCTGGTTCCCAGACGAATAGCAAAAACCAGAACGACCAGAATATAGATCATCGCGAAGTTCGCCAGCGTCAGCCGGTCACGCAGCAGCCATGCCAGCAGTGTAATCCCGACCAGACTGATGCCTGCAATGATATACTTTCTCAAGACACTCGTTCCTGTCTCATTTCACCTTAATTGTATATCGTGCTGCCCAATCCCTCTATCCTCCTGATACTTTCTTTACGTGAATCTGCCGCCATTCATGTGGAGGGAAAAGAAGAGTTGTCCGGACAGTCTGTGCGCGGTATTTGATGGCGAGTCATCCCTGATTTCCTTATCCAAATGAAAATCAGCGATGACTCGTAGTTTAAGCCCCATCCTGAAGAGGATGACCCCTTAGTGGCTGAAATACGTGTCGGTCAGAGATAGAATCATCAATCGATCTTGAACAGTGGCAAGACTGATATTTTCCGGTAATCCGGAAATCGTGATTTCCAGCGCTTGTCCTGGTAGCAAGTGGACAAAGTTGTCTGAGAAATTTGCATCCAGTTCAGATAATGTGAGCCACGTATAAAGGGATGGACGCTCGGCTGTCACTGTGACCTTGAAGTTCTGCTCATCGCGACGGACATCAGCCTTTAATCCCGGATTGGGAAGTTCAAGATGTTTTGGTCGCGCAAAAGTGACCAGATTAGAAGACACTACTTTGTCTGCCAGACATAATGACAACCACAGTAAGAGATTTCGTTTTCCCTCAATCTCGATTTCACGCTTGAAGTCCAATGTCTGCACACATACGCTTTTCCGTCCCATAACAGTCAGGTCGGTGTTTCCTTCTGAAACAATCGTGCCATCCAGCCTGGTCAGCTTCCAGATAATTTGGGCGGGTTGATCGTTGCCTGCATCACTGCTGACGTACACATTCACCGTTCCTCGCTCAATGTCCTCGACACCGGAAATCAGCAGCGGGGCAAAAAAGCGCCTTGCCATGTAATGTAAGGCTTTCCAGCGACCAAAAAAGTCAATCGATGACCAGCTTGCGACAGGCCAACAGTCATTGATCTGCCAGAAAAGCGCCCCCATCGTGCGTGGCATGTTGCGCCGCCAATGCTCCACTGCATATTTAATCGCCAGCCCCTGCAAAATCTGACTCAGCCACAACATCATATCAAACGAGGTTGGCAGGCGAAACCAGTCTGTCATATAGTGGACAATGGTGCTGTTACCGATTAAGCTGCGCTGGTGATGCTCCATGATAAAGCTGGTGATATTGCGATCTTGTGGCAGTGTGTAAGCCTCAACGGTTTGCGGCTCAGGGAATGATTGGAAACCAAATTCGCTGACAAAACGGTGTTGGCTGGTGCGGTAGAACTCGAATGGCTGCCGCCCGTGCCATACCTGCCAGTTGTGGGCATCGCCGTAATCTGGATTGCCGAAGTCGGCACGATTAACGTGTGGGCTGTGCGGACTGCCCGGCCAGTAATCAGTTTGCGGAGCCAGTTCATTGACGAGCTGCTTGAGCAAATCGTCAAATAACAACTCATAATCCGCCCAACTCATCGTGGTTGCTGTCCACTCGTTCGCGACCAACCCCTGTTCAAGCTCATTATTCCCGCACCAAAGCGCCAGGCTGGCATGATGCCGGATGCGCCGAATGGTGTCTTGTGCTTCGGCTTTGACCGAGTTCATGAAGTCTGCATCGTAAGTGGGATAGGTTGAACAGGCGAACATGAAATCCTGCCAGACGCAGATACCCAATTCATCGCACACATCGTAGAAGATATCTGGCTCGTAAATCCCGCCGCCCCATACACGGAGCATATTCATGTGAACATCTCGCGCTGCTTCAATGAGCCGCCGGTAATCGGCCTCCGTCAACCGCGTGACGAATGTATCTGCTGGAATCCAATTAGCACCCTTAGCGAAAAACGGAATCCCATTTGCGCTGAATTCAAAGGACTCGCCCCATTCGTCCGTCTGGCAGACGAGGCGCAGTGTCCTCAGCCCGATTCGCTTACGCTGTATATCGATCATCGTCCCATCCTGGTCGAATAGCTGAACGACCACCTCATAGAGCGGTTGATTGCCCATGCCATGCGGCCACCATAAATGCGGATTGGGAATGTTGAGATGGATGTGCTGTCCCGCTTGATAGGGAACACGCTCCTGAATGACCGTTTGTTCCTCATATCGAACTTCAAAGTGAAGAGACATGTCTGCGGATGAAAATTGCTCTACCGACGCTTGTATGTCAAGACTTACTCCCCCGTCAGCTTGATGATCTTGCAGGATATGGACATCCTGTAACCGCGCATTGTTAATTGCCAGTAGGCTGATAGTGCGCCAGATGCCGCACGTCGTCAGCATCGGCCCCCAATCCCAGCCGAAGTTACTCGGTTGCTTACGCAGCCATCCGCCTCCGTTTGATTTATGCTGTCCCACGCCCCAGGCGTAGAGGGGAGCGACTGTCACTTCCTTGTTTCGAACATAAGGCAGCGGTGCTTGAAAGGCAATTTCAATAATATTTTCACCGGAGTGAACATACTGCTTCACATCAAATTCCCAAGTGCGAAACATGTTGTCTGTGGTCGCAACCTGCTGACCGTTTATGGTGATGGTCGCCAGTGTATCCAGCCCCTCACATCGCAGCAGCAGTCGGTTATGCATCAGAATAGTATCATCCAGTGAGAAGGTGCGGCTGTACAACCAATCAGTCTCAGAAATCCACTGGACGCTTAATTCGTTATCACGGTAGAAGGGGTCTTCGATTGCGTCTGCTGCCAGCAAATCCAGATGTACGCAGCCCGGTATTTTTGCCGGGTAGCAGTCATCTGTGCCAGCCTGTCGCAGTTCCCAATCCCCATTCAATGAATAGAGTTGCATAAATGAACCTCCGAAATTTAATAATCCCTATGAAACCGCATCTTCCCGGAAATCGGGCGTTCTAAACCAGTGATGCCCCGCTTATACAGTCCTGCATCGCCCCTGGCTCTCCTGTGGATATTTAGCACACGCTGACCCTCGTAGGACAATGGCTGCTGAAATGAATCATTACAGAACCATAACCCTGCGCCCGCATTGCAGTATTCAATAATTTTCCTGAACCAACACCTTCTGCAAAGAAACGGGGCAGGGGGCATTTCCCATCAACAGTGTGAGATTGCAATCGTATAGTGACTCGTTTGTTGGCGGAGGTGTGTCCGCAAAAGTTTAGTTTTTAGGGTTGGGTACGACGATTACCAAACAAGTTGCTGTATTGATAACATCTTGAGTTACACTACCAACCACCAGACGACTGATTCCGGTACGACCATGTGTTGACATGATAATAGCGTCAGCCTCAATCTCTTGCGCCGTTTTCACAATCGCCTCAGCAGGCTTACCCTCGCGCACGCTGGTAAAAATCTGCTTGCCTTCTTTCAATAACTCAGAGGCGCATCCCAGCAAATATTCTTCTGCCGCTCTACGGGCGCGTTTATCAAGTTTTTCAGGATCATTAGTGCTTTGCTGGAGTTTTGAGAGTAAAACGGCGATTTCAACAACCCGCAGGAGCGTGATCTTGCCATCTGAAGTAATGAAATGCTTGGCTTGATCCAGTGCTCTCTCTGACAGCTTTGATCCATCAAGTGGAACCAGAACATGGTTTAGCATTTATTCCTCCTCTGCAACGCTCATAATCGCTGCATTTGCGTGAAGGATACCACTGAAATGTGCCTCTTCAAAGCAGGTCGGACTCATAAGGCTATTGAGGCGGCGATCATTCGCCACAATGCACCTTATTTGTCTCGCGCTGATTCATGAGAATAGTCAACCTGCGATTGGGGTGATAAAAGGGATGGATACAGGAAAAATGAAGGGCATATATTCATGCCCCCGTTGTCATTTCTTGAGCCGTTTTCAAACGCCTGCTCTGGAGTCCTGCACTATACCGTTGAAAGATCCCATTCCTCGTGGAGCTTGGGAACATCATTGAGCAAGCGTTTAGTGTAAGCCTCTTTTGGGTTCAAAATCACTTCGTCGGCGGATCCGCTTTCAACGAATCGGCCATGTTCCATAATATAGACAGTGTCTGACACATAGTAAGCCAGTCCAATATCATGCGTGATGAAAATTGGTGTCATCCCGATGTCGTTGCGCAGAGCCATCAGCATGTCCAGAATCGTTGCGCGCGAACATGCGTCAATCATGGAAGTGGGTTCGTCAGCCAGCAGAATTTTCGGAGTCAGCAAAAAGATTCGGGCAATCATCAGGCGCTGCTGCTGTCCGCCAGATAGTTCAAAGGGATATTTGTTTGTCAACTCGTCAAACTTCAGATTGACAAAGCCGCAAGCCTTTTTCATCATCTCCCGTTTTTGCTCGTAGGGGAGTTTGCCACCGTTGCGCATCCGAATGCAATCCAATAGAACCGCATCAATCTTCCTGAATATGTTGTATGAGGAGAATGGATCCTGGAAGATTGCCTGAACGTTTTTCCAGTATTCCCGCTTCTGCCCATGTCTATGGATGTCGCGTCGTTTTCCCTCGAAGTAAATCTCTCCTTCGGTAGGCATAATCAGCCCTAGCAGCATTTTCGCCAGTGTGGTTTTTCCGCTGCCGGATTCACCGACAATGGAGATAACTTCACCTTGTTTGAAGCTGAAATCCACGTGATCAACGGCGACGGTCTTATTGGCTCCAAAACCGAAAACCTTAGTAACACCTTTGCCACTCAGGATGATCGAAGAATCACGCTCCATTTTTGTAAGCCTTTCTTAGGTCTTCTTCGGGTATAATACAGCGATAGGCGCGTCCCCCACCAACATCACGCAGGTTGACTGAAATCGCCCTGCATTCTGGCATGGCAAATTTGCACCGATCCGCAAACCGGCATCCAGACGGCGGATTTTTAAGATTGGGCGGAGTACCAGGGATAACCGTCAGCTTGACATCCCGCACACCTTTTTCCGGTACGATGATTGACCCCATTAAAGCCCTGGTGTAGGGGTGGATTGGGTCGAAGACCACCTCGTCGGCTGTACCCCTCTCCACAATCTGTCCGGCGTACATAATCATAATATCGTCGGTCACGTTGTAAAGCAGGGGGAGTTCGTGTGTGATAAAAATCAGCGACTTGATGATGCCTTTTTCCATCAAATCCACTATCATCTTGATGACCATTTTCTGTGAGGTCACATCGAGTGCCGAGGATGGCTCATCTGCGATCAGCACTTTGGGAGACAGAATCACCGAGGTCGCGATTACGGTGCGCTGCTTCATCCCGCCCGATAACTCGACGGAATATTTTTGCAGCACCTCCGCTGGCAGCCCTAGCAGTTCGAACTTCTCCCTGGCAAGTTCGTAGATTTCTTTCTTGGTGGTCTTTGGATGGTGTGCCTGAACCACATCCTCAATAAAGTTGATGACCTTCTGGGTAGGATTGAGCGCATTCATCGCAGCCTGGGGTATATACGAAATCTCGCTCCCTAAAATGGTTTTGCGAACATCATCAGGTTTCATTCCCGAAATGTTTTGCCCATCGACGATAATTTCCCCGCTGGAATAGTGCAGAGGCGCGAAGTAATACCCCATCAGGCTGAGTGCCAGCGTGGATTTCCCACAGCCTGATTCACCCGCAATACCTACCGATTTTCCTTCTTCAACCTTCAGGGAAACATGATCAACGGCATAAATGTTCTCCCGAAATCGGGTAACATAATTGGTTGTCAGTTCATTGACTTCTAGTATAACTTTTGACATGTGATCATTTAGTCCCTTAATGCAGGATTAAATACTTGGTCAAGGCCAGTATTCATCAGGTTTAATGAGAATGCCATCAAAGCGATAGTGATAATCACCGGGAAGTACGCCCACCATTTGCCGAAGGTAGGTGCCTGGTAGATCAGCGCCCAGTTCATCATCAGCCCCAGTGTAGGAACTTCCGTCGTTCTCGGACCCAATCCAAGAATAGACAACCCGGCTTCGGCCAGGATGCCGCCCGACATTTGCAGAATCAGCGCCATGACGACATAGGAAGCAATGTAAGGGAAGATGTCTGTCAAAAGGATGTAGGCGATAGAATGCCCGGATATTTTTGACAGGTTGACGTGATCACGATTACGCAGTGAAATGACCTGTGCGCGTACCGCTCTTGCAGTCCAGACCCACGAAGTCAGCCCGATAACCACGGCAATCGTAAAGGCTCCACGTTTGTCCTGCCCGATGCTGAATGAAATCAGGATCAGCAGTACAAAACCTGGAATGACGGTGAACAGGTTGGTGATGAAGACGATTATATTGTCGGTCAGACCACCGACATACCCGGACACCAGCCCCAGAATCAGGCCGATAGAGGTCGCCACGATCCCCGCTACCAGCCCTATGGTCAGCGATACGCCGGTAGCGCTCACCAGTTCGGTCAGCACATCTCGTCCGAAATTATCCGTTCCAAGAAGAAACACACGGTAATTGGGTACTTCACTAACATTCACGTAATCAGTCTGGTTGACGACATCTTTTTGCTCAAGCCCGCCGGTGGCTTGATCGGCAGCGGCAACAATCGCGCCTTCTGTGGCAAGCAGCCCATCCAGCGAGGTATTCAGACGGATATAGTAATTTCGATCGGCATTTGTCATGCCTGGGATACGCACTTTAGGATCGAAGTTGTTTTCCCACAGTTGAATGAGTTTTGCTGTATCGCTGGTATCAATCTGATCTTCGGAAATACCCTTTCCAACAAGCCATGTGTGCATCGCCTGGCGATCCTCATCACTCATCTTGTTGGCCACTCGCCGTACCGCTGCATCATTCAGAAGCAGTGTATACCGGGTAGAAGAACTCATGCTGTCGTATAGATTTACATAAATCCCTGGAGCCAGAAACGTTCCCCGGCTGATGATTCCGAGAGGGGGATCTTTTACAAAAATAGGGTAAATCAATACTGTCAGCACGATTGCAGCAAATATTACAAAGCCGATAATGAATTTTCCGGATCGGAAAATCTGTCTAAGTGTATGTTTCATAATTGTCTCGCCGTCTATTCTGATTGAGCGGCTTTTATGCGCGGGTCAATTACGCCGTACAGGATTTCAAGGAGAAAGAACGCGACCAGTACCATGACGATGATGATGAGTGTTGTTGCCGAAATCAGCGGGTAGTCCCCACCTAAAACTGCTGTCAGGATAGTCGTGCCAAGTCCCGGATAACTGAAGATAATCTCAGCGACCACCGCTCCAAACACCATGGTTCCGAATGAAAGCGCCAATCCTGTTATCTGGGGTAGCATAGCATTTCTGAATACATAGCGAACGATCTTGCTGTCTTTAATTCCCAGAAAACGCGCATACTTGACATAATCCGCGTTTAACTCATAAATGGCCATCGAACGCATCCCTATCGCCTGACCACCAATGGTAATCAGGACGATCGACCAGAAGGGCAGTTGATAGTGAACAATGACCGACCACACGAATTCCCAACTCGCACTGGGAACCATGTCATAAGCATAACCGCCGGACGTGGGAAACCATTTCAGATTGACACCGAAGACCACCAGTAAAATGATCGCCATACCAAAGGCAGGTATACTGCTGAGGAAGATACTGACCGGCAGAAGGACTTTGTCAAAGCCTTTCCTGAGGTATGCTGCCAGGGCACCGAGACCGTTCCCGAGTATCCAACCGACAATGATTGCTGGAAATTGCAGCGCAATCGTCCACCAGATGGATGATTTGATGACATCTGCCACCGTTCGGGGATACTGGCTGATAGAATAGCCGAAATCGCCATGAATGACATTGCGCAGGTAGATAATGTACTGTTCCGTTATTGGCTTATCGGTGCCAAACAATTTTGTGTATTGTTCATAAACAGCTTGAACACCTGTCGCGTTGGACATGCCCTGAGCCATCCGGGCAGCAATGGCTGCTACCGGATCTCCCGGCATGAGGCGCGGGAGGATAAAATTTAAGGTAAATCCAATCACTAAAGTGACAATAAACCAACCTAGCTTGTTAAGAAAATAATTTCTATACCGTTTCAACCCAGTGCTCCTACTAACTTTGACCGAAAATAGCAAGAAGGTGGCAGCCACCTCAGGGACTCAGTCCTGGCTTGGAATTCCAGCGACTGAGTCCAGCGTAATGAAGTGACTGCCACCCGCTATACGCTTATTCTAGCGATTATGGGTTGACGAGTTGTAGGTTATAGAGACCTGCAACACTCCAACCATCCATCAGATCCAGCGGTGGAACGGGCGGATTGGTGCCATCCCCGTCAAACGGGAAATTGGTCCAAACGCTCTCATTTACCGTGTGGAAGGATTGCGGACGATACATGAGCGTGAAAGAAGGAACATCGGTCAGGTATATCTTGACCAATTGCGTGTAAATGTCCTTCAGCTTAGCAGGATCGGTTTCAGTCGGGATAGATTTTATCAGGTTGTCTGCCTCTGGGTTGGAGTATCCACCCCAGTTGCCGTTCCAGTTGCTGGTCATGCCGTTGAATTCTGAGCTGAGCAAATGGCGGATACGGCTCCACGGCTGCGTCGGGCCAGCACCATCGCTCCACATCATGAAAATGTCATAACCGGCGGGCAGAGGTGAATCTGACTTGGTGACAACGGTCTGATACACTGACCACTCAGGGTAGTTGGTTGTGATGTCGATACCGATTTTCTTACCAGCGGCAGCGACGACTTCAATGGCCGCCTGCCAGTCAGACCAACCATTCGGGCAGGTTGCGACATAGGTTAGCTTCTGACCATTCAGTTCACGCCAACCGTCACCATTGGTGTCCACGATACCAGCGTCATCGAGGAGCTTCTTGGCACCGTCAACATCGTTGCCAGCCCATTGCAGGTCGGCAACTGCCGCATGATCGTACAGAGCCTGTTCACCTGCGGTCGGGTTCATCAGAGAACGCGGAACCTGATCAAAGGTGGCAGATTGGTTGGTCATGGCGTTGGCAATGATGGTCGGATAGTCAACGGCTATTGCGATAGCCTTACGCACTGCGACATTTTCCAGACCAGGTGAATTCAGGTTGTAGAAAGCAGTGGGCAGGCTGGCACCAATGCCATAAGGAGCATCGGGCAGATAGGTGGAAATCGGCAGTTTATCTGTGAGCCACAGATCCTGAACATTGGAGTTGAATTGTTGGCTGACATCCACTTCGCCGGCCTTCAGCGCAGTTGTACCAGCGGCATTGTCTTTAAAAATCGTGTGGGCAAGATACTTCGGAATGGGGAGCTTGCCCCACATGCTTGCATCCTGACCCCAGTAGTTGTCATCCCGAACCAGCACAACCTTGGTGTCATCCGCAAAGTACTTGTGATATGGACCGGAGTAAACGACATCTTCAGCGGTATCAGCTAGGAGTGCAGTGGCATCGTTACCGGCACGCGCTTCCAGTGTCTGCGTCCATGCCTTCTGGATGACATAGTTGGTGCTCACATATGCTTGAACGAGTAGAGGATTGATCGTCTTGCCATTTGCATCCAGCTTTGCCTTGATTACAACAGTGCTGGGGTCAGTGGCGACAATATCTTCGATATAGTCTTTATTGGAAGTGCCGGTTGGGGTGCTGTACTTGATGTGTGTTGCCCAGGTATACGCGACATCGTCTGCTGTCACAGGCGTGCCGTCGCTCCAGTGCGCCACTGCCTTGATCTTGAAGGTGAGTTCGGTACGGGCATCGTTCCATGAATAATCACCATCGGCCAGGAGCGGATAGACCTTACCATCGAGCATATTGTACAGGTAGGGTGTTTCAAACATGAGGACACGGGCGTTGTCCTGCTGTGCGATGGCCATTGCGTTATTGTTGTTGCTCGAGTACGGATTCCAGCCGACAACCGCACCCCACTGCTGCCCATTAAAATACAGAGTTTGGTCGCGGGGTAGTGTTGTATCTTGGGCAATTGACGGTACAACTGTAACCGCCAAAAACGCTGCAAGAAGTAACCCAACAACTATGAAACGTAAGAACTTCATTCCAGCTATCTCCTTGAAAATAAATTTACACATAGCATTGGTAGATAACCGATTCCATCTATAAAAAAATCGAGTCAACTACCATAAAATTGATATTATAGCACTCGTACTCAAGTGTGCCACTTATCACTGTATCTTGGATTTTACCCGGAATTTTGCTTTTCCCAAGTGAGTAAGATCACAAAAAGAACGTCGATAGTCATTTCCTAAATCGTGTAATTTGGCATAGGGCTAAATGTCCTCACGACATGTGCTGCCAAACGACTTGAAGCGCTTTATAACTGATCAGAGAGATACCTTCTTGTCGAATAACATCCCGAATGGATGGGGCTACCATACACTCAAAATCCGCGTGGCATATCTGAGGTCGGTTAACAAGTTGCTCGCCAGTGTGTAGCTGATGTTTCAGACCATCAGCTACACATCGACCCACGTTTAGTTGACTACCACCAATTCCTCATGGAGAGTCGCCAGCGAGTCGGAACCAACCCAGATGTCAAACTCTGCGGCATCCTGTAACCACGTGCCAGCGCTCGTACTCCAGTATTTGAGCTGTTCCGCCCCAAGTTCGAAGCTAATCGTCTTAGTCTCACCGGGCTGGAGGGGAACTCGCTCAAAACCCTTCAGTTCCCGCATCGGACGTGAGCCGCTGCCGAATTTTTGGTGAATATATAACTGCACTACCTCGTCCCCAGCCATCTTGCCCGTGTTGGTTACATCAACCGTCACAGTTACCGACTTGCCAACCTTTACCTGTGCGGCTGAGACTTTGAGGTTTGTGATCGAGAAGGTCGTGTAGCTGAGGCCGTAGCCGAACGGGTACAGCGGAATTGGAAGCCCATCCCAGTAGCGCGGGTTATACATCGGGTTGCCCTCAGGCGAATGTGTCAGGTTACGCGCATAGTAGAGCGGCGTATGGCTGCCTTTGCGTGGGAAGCTGACAGGTAGTTTGCCACCCGGATTGGCATCACCGAATAGAATATCCGCTACCGCGTGACCGCCTTCTGTCCCCGGCTCCCATGCTTCAAGGATTCCTGGGACATTCTCTGCCGCCCAATTGATGCTCAACGGACGACCATTCAGAAGGACGAGAACGACGGGCTTCCCCAGATCTACAACCGCCTTGAGCAGTTCTTCCTGACGGCCCGGAAGATCGAGTGAAGCACGTGAAGCAGCTTCGCCAGCCATATTGGCATGTTCGCCGAGAACCATCACGATCAGGTCTGCACGCCTTGCGGTTGCCAGGGCGGTCTGGAAGGCTGCCTCGGCCTCATCAGGGCCTTGCGTAACGGCCTTGAAATCAGGGTTGAACGTATCAAATAGTGATGGGATGTCACGCTGGATTTCCGGGCCGGGAGCATACTCGACGTTCGCATCCGGCAGTTTGGCACGAATGCCTTCGAGGACAGTGACAGCCGCCGGTGTATGTCCAAACACCATCCATGACCCCTCGGTAGCCTCTTTCGAATCAGCCAGCGGCCCAATCACGGCTACATGCTTTAGGGTCTTGGCAAGCGGCAGGAGTTGACCTTCATTCCGCAGCAGCACCATCGAGCACTGTGCAGCGATCCGCGCCTGCTTGCGATGCTCAGGGAGAGCGATTACCTCTTCCAGTTTCGCCTCGTCCGTATACGGCTGCTCGAAAAGTCCCATCCGCACCTTAAGCGCAAGAATGGATCGTACTGCGGTGTCGATGACATCCATTTTCAGCGTGCCATCTTCGACAAGTCCGGCAAGATGCTCCAGATAAGTGTTACTAGCCATGTCCATATCGAGGCCTGCGCTTAATGCGCGCAAGGCTGCATCACGTCCGTCGCGCGCAAAGCCCTGCGTAACGAGGCTTCTGACGGCAAATGCGTCGCTGACCACGAAGCCTTCGAAACCCCACTCGCCGCGCAGAATGTCATGCAGCAGCCAGCGGTTCCCGCTCGCAGGGACATCATTGAGATCCATGTAGGCGCTCATAAACGTACCAACGCCAGCCTTCACCGCAGCCTCGAAGGGCGGGAAGTAAATGTTGCGCAGTTGGCTTTCGGGTAGATACACCGGATCATAGTCGCGTCCCCCGTCTGACGCGCCATAACCCGCAAAGTGTTTGGCACAGGCCACTACATGATCCGGTGAGCCAGGGTAAGACCCCTGGAAGCCGCGTACTTGAGCGACTGCCATTGCCGCACCCAGGAAGGGGTCTTCGCCAGCGCCTTCGACAATGCGCCCCCAACGGGCATCACGCGCTATGTCGAGCATCGGGCCGAATGTCCAGTGCAGACCAGCGGCACGGGCTTCCTTTGCTGCTACCGCTTGTGACTGTTCAACAGTAGCAGGATCCCAGGACGAGGCCATCGCCAGTGGCACGGGAAAGATAGTGCGGTAGCCATGAATCACATCGAGGGCAAAAAGGAGTGGGATTTTCGCTGGACTCTCTTCAACAGCAATTTTTTGTAAGGCATTGAATTTCTTGGTGTCGTTGAGCCACAAGACCGAACCAGCTCCACCACGCCGGACGATCTCTTCGGGCTTTGGCCCTGGAATGAAATCTGCGCCGCCAATCTGGGTCAGTTGACCGATTTTATCCGCGAGACTCATTTGTCCTAAGAGGGCCTCTACACGCGCCGTGACCTCGGTATCTGATAAAATATCTGTGTGAATATCCATAATATCTCCTTGTAAACGCCGGGAACCGACTCGGAGAATAAGTATGTTCTACGCGGGGTGCGTAAATTGTTGTCAGGCCGACGTTAACGATATAGAAAAGCATAATGGCACTCAGTGCCATTGTCAACACTTCGTGCTACAATTGTTGTGAGTAACCCGGATCATAAGAAGAGCCAGATCAATGACTGATGCGGATCATAAAATCACAGATCATAGAGCCAAACCGTTTGCCGAAGCTGTGCCATCCGCCCCGGAGAAGCTCAAAGCCCGTAAGCAGCAGGTGGTGCGAGAGGCTTTGAGTGCTGCTGCTGCGGAGTTATTCCGCGCACGCGGTTTTGAGGCGGTTACGGTTGAGGAAATTGCGACGACGGCGGGTGTTTCCCGGCGGACATTTTTCCGCTACTACGAATCCAAAGAAGATGTGATGGTCGAGCGCTTCGATAGGGATGGGGAGCGGCTGCTCGCTGAACTTGCTGCTCGCCCACTCGCTGAACCACCGCTGCTGGCGATCCGTAATGCCCTTATACCAGCCATAGAGTATGGTCTTCAGGATTCGGAGTTGGTTCGCGAAGCCACACGCCTCCTGCGTGAGACGAGTACCCTCCGGCGCGCCTTGATGGAGCATCGTAACCGTCTAGAAGAACGGATAGCAGCGCTGATGATCCAGCGGCTCGGCACTACAAGCGAAGATAACACGCCAATGCTTCTGGCTTTTCTCACACGCGCTCTTAACGACACGGCCTTTAATGCCTGGTACGACCACGAAACGGATGACATCGCCGGTCTGGTCGATGACCTGATTAGTCGCCTGTGCGGTATTGTCACGGACATGCCAGTGGAATTTAATAAGCCGAAAAAGTAATCGTTCCTTTTCGATTTTTGAATGAAAGCTAACTTCTCTCATCCCAGGAGTCCTCTATGTCGCAATCTGATGCCCTTACATTCACATTTCCCTACCGTAATCCCGCCCTAAGCGTTGAAGAACGTGTCGCTGACCTCCTTGGGCGCATGACCCTTGAGGAAAAAGTTGGTCAGCTCATGCTGTGGGACGCACGCCCCGAAGACCTTTCATTCATCAATACCTATCAACCCGGTTCCATTCTCCATATTCTTGGAGAGAAAATTAGCCGCGCGATTGATCTGGCTGCACAGAACCGCCTCGCTATCCCGTTGCTGGTTGGCGAGGATTGCATTCATGGTCACTCGTTCTGGAAAGGCGCGACCATCTTCCCGACTCAGTTGGCACTTGCTTCCAGTTGGAACCCGGAGTTGCTCGAACAAATCGGACGTGTGACCGCCGAAGAAGCGGCTCCAACCGGGATTCATTGGACGTTTTCGCCTGTGCTTTGCCTGACGCGCGACCTGCGCTGGGGACGTACAGGAGAGACGTTCGGAGAAGACCCCTATCTGATTGGTGAGTTCGGTGCCGCACTCATTCGCGGCTATCAGGGCGCTGGCTTCGACGATCCGACGGCTCTGCTTGCCAGTGCCAAACATTATGCAGGCTATTCCGAGACCCAGGGTGGTCGCGATGCTTCCGAGGCCGATCTCTCGCGCCGCAAGCTTCGCAGTTACTTCCTACCGCCCTTTGAACGTGCCGCCCGCGCCGGGGCAATGACCTTCATGACGGGCTACCAGTCAATAGATGGTGTTCCCTCGACTGCGAATCGCTGGCTGCTCACGGATGTCCTTAAAGATGAATGGGGCTTTCGCGGTGTGCTGGTGACCGACTGGGATAATGTCGGGCGACTCGTGAGAGAGCAAAAAGTCTGCGCCACTTACGCCGATGCTGCCATCGTGGCTCTGCGTGCTGGCAACGACATCATCATGACCACACCGGAGTTCTATGAGGGAGCCATTGAAGCTGTGCGCAGTGGTCGCCTCGCCGAATCGGAAATCGATGCACCCTGCGCCCGCTTGCTTGCGCTCAAATTTCGCATGGGACTCTTTGAAAACCCTCGTCGCCCCGATCTTGAACGTGCCGCTGTCGAGATTGCACGACCCGACCATCAGGCCGTCAATCTTGCTGCTGCACGTCAAAGTTTAATACTGCTCCAGAATAATGGATTGTTACCCCTTGATTCTGCGAAGGTGAAGTCTATCGCTGTTGTTGGCCCCAATGCTGACGACGATTTACAGCAGCTAGGTGACTGGTCGCTTGGTGCATCGCAGCATCCGCCAGAGGCTGGCAAGCATCCGCGAGAGCGGACGACCACCATACTGGATGGCATTCGGGCTTTTGCACCGGCTGGTAGCTCGATTCACTACGAGTCAGGTTGCTCAATAACCAACGATGATCCCTCCAGCATTGCCGCAGCGGTTGCTGCTGCGCAGGCGGCTGATGTGGTCGTCGTCGTTGTTGGCGACCACCTGATGTTCATTGGCGAAACAAAGAGCACTGCTACGCTTGAGCTGCAAGGGGGGCAAATCGCCCTGCTGGATGCGCTCGAAAAGACGGGTAAACCCGTAATTGTCGTGCTTGTGAACAGCAAACCCCTTGTGCTGCCGCCTTCCGTCAAACGCGCTGCGGCAGTTATTGAGCTATTTAATCCCGGTATGGAAGGTGGACATGCGCTTGCCGAGGCGCTATTTGGGAAGTTGAATCCATCGGGAAAGCTCACCATCTCGATCCCCGTCCACGTCGGTCAACAGCCAGTCTTCTACAGTCAGGTGCGCGGTCAGCACGGTGATCGTTATGCCGATCTCTCGCAAGAGCCGCTCTTTCCTTTCGGACACGGACTGAGTTACACGCAGTATCGTTACTCGAAACCGCGCCTTGATTCGCATACCCTCACACATGGGCAGGCGGTGACAGTCTCTGTCGATGTGGAGAACATCGGTCAGGTTGCGGGTGATGAAGTCGTGCAGGTCTACGTGAGTGACATCGTGACATCGGTCACTTGGGTGAATAAGGCACTAAAGGGATTTGCTCGTGTGCATCTCGATCCGGGTGAGAAGAAAACGGTGCAGGTCTTACTACCGTGGGAGGCATTTCAGATTGTTGATGCTGAGGGTCACATGGTGGTCGAGCCGGGCGAATTCGAGATTTCTATCGGCCCTTCTTCGCGCGATCAGGATTTGCTGAAGATGACAGTAAGCGTGGAGTGAAAGTCAGGAGATAGGTCAATCTCTTTACTGGCTGAGACGCATCTGTACCATTGGAACAATCAGAACGATGCTGTCTTTTGTGAGCTAGTCTTGCTTTTCCTTATGGATAAACCGAATAAAATGCGCCGCTTTTTGTAGGGAAACCATATATGGTGTCCGCCTTAAGTCAGGCTGTTTCTTTTCGGTTCATCCACTAGACAACGCCAGCAAGGCTGTTATTGACTGGAACGCAGGTTGGCGCTTAGCCGGGATACCAGGCCAGATTTATTTCACGATTGTTGTCGTCGAGCATCTTCCTAAGATTCTCGCCGTTGGCATCCATAATGGAAAGATAGGTATTCCCTGAACTGTCCGCTGCCGCGAACAAAATGTGGCTGCCATCCGGTGACCAGACGGGTGGCGTTTCTGAGCCGGAGATTGCGGCGAGGCGGCGGAAATCGCTCCCATCCGCATTGATCCGGCTGATATAAACTTCGCCCGGTTTGTCTTCCGTAACGAACAGGATATAACTGCCATCTGGCGACCATGAAGGCGCTATTTCTAGTGTGTGTACTGTCGTCAAAGGATGTAGGTCTTTTCCGTCGTTATGCATGATGTAGAGCACTTGTTTGCCAGTACGATTCGAGATGAAGACGATTTCCTCGCCATCTGGTGAGACGGCGGGTAAATTGTCACTGCCTTGAGCGCTCGTGAGATTTTGATAGCCAGTCCCATCCGGGTTAACCCGGCATATGTCCCAGTTCGATCTTCCTTGCTGCGATGTAAAAACGATGTACCGACCATCCGGCGACCAGACCGGTGCTTCGGCATAAGTGCCGTTATTGGTTAACTGACGACTCTCTCCTGTCTCCGTATCCAGCAGGGCGATTTCCGTAACAAACTCAAATCGAACGGTCAGATACGCCACGAAGCGACCGTCGGGTGACCATGCGCCGGTTTGGGCACTCAGCTCCGATAAGGACATCAATGGGCGCGTTTGGCTGCCATCCGCATTCATGCGGTAGATTTGCTTAAACGGCGATGTAGCCTGTCCATTAAAAGTGTCAAAGATAATCTCGTGACCGTTGGGCGACCACTTGGTGCAGCAGTAAACAATATCCTGGCTAAGCGGAACGATTTTCCCCTGCTCAATGTCCATGAGCTGCAAAACATTTTTCCCCAGCCCTAGTGATGAAACGAATGAAATGACCACCTGATGGCGACTGGTTCCAATCACTAACGAGATAGCGATGATAAAGGTGCAGATCAGCACCAGTCCCCCATAAATCCGCGTTAAAGCGAGGTAATTTGTTTTCTTCACAGATAGCGATACTTTCACACCACTACTTCTCACATAAAATGAGTCTATCTCGATCAGGGAAATAGCTCTGCACCAGCGAAAATACAATGCACAATCAGTGCGGCTTTGCATTTCTATTCGTCATGGGCAAAAGAGAAACTCTGGTTCAAGCATACAATAGCGCCACTTTGGCACGAAACCATGCCACTCCACCAGATTATCGGCCAGTCGTTGAAATTGAGTCAGCAAAACATAATTCACTTTAACTTTTGTTGGGGAAAACTCGGTTGGCATGGAGTAGAATTCGACCAATAATACACCGTAAGAATTCACGTAGGCCAGAAATGGGTTGCTGATGGTGTACCCTCCGCCTAATCCACTTGATGGCCCCAGAACGCTCATCAAATCCCCAAGTGTTACATCCCAATCTGACAGAGAAATTGAGTAAATAACTGCATTGGTATCCGTTACAGAGTAACGCAGATATATACCCTGTGGCATTTGTTCCACAGGGCCAACAAGATTCAGATGGGGTGAAAAAAAGAAAAACGGGCCTCGTAAGTAGCCTATGCTCGCCAGTATAACAGATGCTTCATCTACGGTTGTTAATCCCGGCACGATTCCATACCAACAGGGCTGTGGCTTGTTCTCGCAGCCTTCCGTGAAGCCCGCTAGGGCAGGGTTAGAGGGTTGTGCCGTCCCCACAGTACGCGCAGCGATGGTCAATGCGGTAAACCCTGTAATTACTAAGATGCTCACTCTATACAAAAAATGGCTCGTGGATATATTCTGTAACATGATTTTTAGCTAAGGAGATAGGCCGTTCGGTCTTCTAACGTAACAAATTGGGTGTCATGGGGCTAGGCTATCCCGAACCTCCTGCATATTCCTGAGTGACCATTATGTTCACACATATACTAATCAATCATCTGGGACATTTATGAGTGACACTTCCCACTTCCATGAATACTCTATCCATATTATATCACTCATGAGAACCAAATCTCATTTCGAGGCATATGGCGTGCGCAAGTACACAGCCTGGTTACAATATGGATAGACGAGGGATTGTTGACTAAAATGGGAAGCAACGGGCAGAGCCATTTCTGACAATAACCGTGCGAGAAATCTTCGATCACCACTGTTACCCCGACTAACGTCTTACACCTGCTGTCAAGACGTTACTCCTAAAAACACCGACTCTCTCGGTGTAAAACAAATGCCTACTTCGGCGTATTTTCGCTGCCAACCATTGGAAGTATTCGACTGTTTGATTGCAACCACCCGTCGAATCAAAGGGATGTTTCTTTTTCAAATTCAAGTATGAAGATATACTAATTCATTTAGAATCGGTCAGCATAATCATTGTTTTGCTCCAGAATCTCCATTGTGAGCGCGTCTATATCTATCCAACAGAGTCAAAAACAATTTCTGCTGGGGAAAAATACACCCCTCAATACCCACGGCGCTTATCGAAACTTGTCGCTTGCACACAGACAAGTCTTTGGTCAGATCAATTATGAGGCAGTGACTGGTCACGCAGCACACGCAAATAGGTGATAATGTCGAGTATCTGCTGATCGCTCCAGTCGGGTCGCCCGCCACTCGGCGGCATGGAAACCCCTGTCACATTGTCGGGATGTCCAACGGGTCGTCCAGCGCGGATAAATGCCAGCAAATCGGCATCCGGCGCGTATAGAATCAGAGGAGATGTGACCAGCGGTAATCCCAGTCCGGGTACGCCCTGACCCTGAAAACCATGACAGCCAGCACAGGTTTCTTCAAAACGCTGCTTGCCACTCTCAATATCAGCACCACCGGCAGCGGCAATGATGGTATTCGTTTGAAAGGTCGCCGTTGGCGCAAAAGTCGCTTGAGGCACATCAATCGGATTTTCAGCCGCGTTACTATCAATATAAATATGGTCGGGAGAAAGAAAATCTTTGCCACTCAGGATATAAATTTCGCCAGCGTTGATCCGATCATTGCGTTCACCGTCACCGCCCATTGCGTTTGGTGCAATATCCACAAACCCATCATGATTGACATCCCCCACAGCTAGTGCATAGGGCATCATGTCATTTGGATCCGCTCCCATGATAAAACGCATCCGCAGCTTTTCCGGCGGTGAAAATAGCAGAATTTTGCCATCCTGATTGGGAAGGCCGCCCTGTTCACCAAAGATGATCGCCATCATCCCGGCATTGTGTCGCACAAGACCGTCATAACCCGTAGAATCATAATCTGGTGCGCCATAAAATAGATCATCAATGCCATCACGATCCAAATCAGCCGCTCGTAAGGTATCGCCAGCTTTGCTGTCTGCCTGATCGGGATAGATGACAACCCCGCGTCCTGGTTCCAGATTATTCAAATCGAATGCCTGTCCAGCAAATGGCTCATGAGAATAGATGATCCATGCCTCACCTGCCTCGTCCAGATTTTCGTCCACACCATCACCAATCAGTGTGCCGAGGATCAAATCGAGACGACCATCACCATCTATATCCCCGGCGGCGATTTCCTCGCCTAGTAAATCATTAGCGTTTTGTCCATAGACAACACTGATACTGTTATCGACGGGATGACCACTGGTATCAACTTTTGTCGCCAAATCAATCGTATGTCCGCGCAAATCGGGATTGCCGAAAATGATATAGGTTTCGCCGCTGTTGTACCGTGTGTTGCCAGGGCCATCGCCACCGCCAAACGACAGCCCACCAATGCCGCTGGAGGCACGCCACAACGCCGCGCTGACAGCCGCATCATCAAAACCATCGCCGTTGAAATCATCACCCCACACCGTTGAACCCAGCAAATCGTCAAAATCGGCACCGATAATGTGTGTTGCATCGGTTGGTGGCTGCCCCATATTCGTTATCGACCCATAATGACTCTGCATATCCCGGCTGCCAAAGATAATCCAGCCTTCCCCGGCATTAATACGGTGGTCGCCTTCACCATCTGCCTGATTAGCACCAATCAACACGTCCTGGATTCCATCTCCATCAAAATCACCGCCTTCAACCCATAAGCCCAGGCGATCTTCGGCGCTCGCGCCATAAAATGATATGATGTCATCGTTCTTATCACGCAAATCAATGTCGCTGTGCCGCGCAAAATCACGGCTCCCAAACAGGACATAGGCTGCTCCAGCATTGGAACGATCCTGCTGTTCTCCGTCACTATTCTGAGCGCTGAAAAGAAGATCATCAAAGCCATCTCCGTTGAAATCGGCAGTATAGGTTTCGGTACCTGCCATGTCTCCGGCATAGGCTCCATAAATCGAAAAACTTTGCTGCCAGGGCGACATATTCTCTGTTGACGTTTGTCCATGAATCAGACAGAAATTCATCAGGATACGAACATGGCCGACGCTTCCACGCCATTCACCATCCACCAGATGAGTTGCGTTTTGCCCGGTGATGGCGAGATCACCACAGCCATTATCATCGAAATCACCAATGTCCAGCGGCTTGCCAGTGGTCGAAGCGCCTGCCGGAGCGTCATAAAATGTAAACTGGCCTGCCTGAGACGTGAATTTCAAATCCCAGGGTTGGTCGCCTGTGGTGGGGGAAGTCGACTGTGAGCGCATCGGCGCGACCATTCCCAGTCCAACAGCGAGAAAAATCAGGAGAGAAGCGCGATAGTATCGAAAAAATGTGAATTGAAACATTTTAGATATGCCATTACTTAAGCTGGTTAAAGTGATAAAAGAAACATGATGAGATCATCTAACTGCTGCTCAGTCAGCGTATCTGCCACACTGTGAATCGGGTCAGTGTGACTGAGCAGTTCATCGAGTGTGAGTACCACGCCATCATGCATATAGGGCGCAGTCGCCCAGAGACTGCGAAACGAAGGGGTATCGAATGCCTCATATTCCTCCAACGAAAAGCCAACGCCTGCCAGGTTATGCGGTTTTTGATCGGTATACCGAGGCGGAGCATGACAACTACAATCGGGTGATCCGCTCATAAAAAGCTGCATCCCGCGCTGTGCAGAAGGATTGAGTGATCCATCAGGCATTCTATAGGGACTTATCGGCGATTTGAGAGATGCTACATAGGCCGCGAGCGCATCGAGATCGTCCGAACGCCCTGTATCAATGGTGTGTATCGTAGGATCAAAATCACCGTTTATTAATCCATTGCCAAGCATGACGTAGCGAATCTGATCCTCAATCGTATCCTGAAGTTCGAGCATATCGCCTGCCCAGTTATAGGGCGGAAGCAGTGCTGCCCCGCCCAGCGCCGGTGTGTTGCGTGGGCCGCTGCGAAAATTTATCCATGAACGGGTATCTGCTCCGCCGTCTATATGACAGGTCGCACAGCTCACCGCGCCGTCACTCATGATGGGAGCGGACGCGCGATTGAACAGGATTTTGCCACGCAGAATATCTGGCGAAAGCGGAATATCCGTCACCGGTATCATGGCCTCGACAGTGTTACTTATGATACTAATGACCGAAACGCTACCATCCAATGCATTCAAGACAAACACCTGGTCGCCATCCAACCACACACCAATTGGATTTGCTCCCACCGGAATGTATGCCAGACGTTCATTGGTTGCCACATCAACAACCAGGATGGCATCACTACCTGCCAGTGCGATATACAGGGTACGCCCATCGGCAGACAGTACCGCATCAGAAGGCATGTTAACCGGACGATCATACTCTGAAACGGTCAACCGCCTGTCACGATCACCGACCCCGCGTGTAATGTCGAGGATGCCAACCACCGGGAACCAGTCCTGCATATATTGCAGTGAAACTAGAGCCAGCCCGGTGCGCATCTGTGGAATGTAGGCGAGCTGACCATCAGGCGCAATGATGATGGTGCGCGCCTGTAAACCATCCGGTTCGACATCAATTGAACCCACTTTAAAAGGGGTGCGTTCGACATTCAGGACTGTCGTCTTACCGCTGTAAAGGTGTGTGACCAGCAGCCAACTGCCGCTTAATGCTAATCCGGTAGGCGCATCCGGCACATCGACACGATGGATGACTTCACCGGAATCCGCATCAATGACATCAATCTGATCATCCCCCTGACAGCTCACATAAATACGGTGTCCATCGGTGACGACCCCATACGGCATATGTCCGACAGGATAGTTCGCGATCAAGTGCTGGTCACTCAGCCGAATCAGCGCCAGCGCAGCCTGATCCCACAGCGTCACCAGCGCGGTCTGTCCATCAGGGCTTATGACCGCACTGCGAGGGCTGCCCCCAACTGGTATTTCGGACAGCACCGCCAGATTTGTAGTATCAACCAGCGTGATACTGCTGCTGTCTGGGTTAATCACAACCAGTGTGTGCCCATGCATTGCCAGCGGTTTGCTGGACTGACTGCCAACCAGCGGCGGCAGTGCTGGCAGCGATTCCGGTGAGGCAATCGGTGTCAGACGCAAAGGGACGGGGGTTATCTCAACGGCGGGTGTAGACGTATAAAGTGCTGGTGGATGTGGTGTAAGCGCCTGACCAGTACAACTACTCACCAAAAAATACATGATGCCGAAATAGAATCGTCGCCAGTTCATCTTTCCAAATTCATCACGGCCTGCTCCATCAGGATGTCAGGCATGTTCCATCCTTTTAAGTCCATGAGATTGATAAAGGCGCGGCGTAAATAGAGCCGCGCCTCCACTGTGATCGTGTTCACTCCGTTCGGCACTTGAAATTCATAGATTGATGTGTCGGTTGCCAGAGCCGGAATCCGGTTATCACTGATTAAACGGGTTTGTCGCCAGTAGGCATAAGTTGGTGTCTCGCCGGTGTAATAATCAGCCAGAATTTTTGCAAACAGGACACCCGGCTGTCCTGCGTAATGTCCGGTAGCCATATCACCCACACCACCCCAGACCGGGATTGTGGGGCCATTGCTGAGCGTAAGCGGTTCCCCGCTTGCATTGTTTGCTGTGACGAGCAGAATGATGTTGCGCAGGGGATTATCAGTTGGGATATCATGCCCGGCACCTGTGTTGGTCACACCTGCGGTGATCTTCAGGCTATCGGCCTGCCATTGTGTTTCAATCTGAAGTTCCGCAGTTTCCTGAAGCAGCGTGGCATCCGTCGCGCCCGGCATCAGATGGCTGAAAATAGTTTGCGGGTCACGCTGCGGGACGTATTGGCTCACATCAGGGGGCAGTTGTACAAATTGATCTGCACCCCTATGCGGCATATGACAGTCCTGACAGGTTTTGCCCGTCTCGCTGTTATTGTATGCGCTTTTCAGCCATTCCCCGAAGCTGTCGTAAATACCCACACCCCAGAATGACCCACTGTGGCAGGCAGCGCAGAATTGACTTTTGTTCTGGAGCGGCAAATAAATATCATCGCCGGGAGTATCATCCAGTGGTCCCAGAAAGACCTGTTCTCCCGGCGTGGGACGAAGAAACTGAAGGGATTGAACACCTGGTCGATGGGGTGAAGGTTTGCCATCTGCTTCCAAATGCACATCCCATACCTTGTGGCAGAAGTCGCAGGTGATACCTTCCTGAGCAATGCCCTCCGCCTGATTGGGGTCGCGCAAATCCAGTGTACTGAGCGCACTCACGGGAACATGACACGCGGCACAGGAGCCAGCTTCATCGGGAAAATCAAGGCGGAACCCCACACCAACCTTATCCTGTCCCTGAGAAGGCTCTGTGGGGATGTTGATGCCAGCAGCAGCATCAAAGTAATAGGCAGTGAGCAGCCCCTTCTCTCCGTCCAATGTCGTTCCATTATAGACAGATAGAAAGCGTGGATTTACGGCTGAACTGGCATGGGCATCCTTCAACCATTCATCAACCGGCAGCATAATATTCGCCATGCCGGTGCGTGCAGCGTGACAGCGCCCACAGGCCGTCGGGTTATCTGGCTCAAGGACTGGACTAATGAATGTGTAGTCCGGATTATCGTCTGTAGGGTGGCGGCGCATAACCAGTTGGACATCATCAATGCCATCTGTTGCGGCAGCCGTAATGTAATAACCGGGTGCCCATGCGGTGATATGAAAGGGTATCTCGGTGTTTGTAACAGGCAGCAAAAAATGGCCCTGCGCATCGGATAGCACGTATGCAGAGTCGCCCTGAAGGCGCACAACAGCGTTCACGATAGGGTTACCATCACTCGTAACCACGCCTTGTATCGGATGCTCCCTGGCGCGCAAGATCAGCCCGAAGCTTACGAGAACAATCCCGATTATGGTCAGTATGAAAACCCGCAGCACGCGGATATGGTGAGCAGTCATGAATGATAGGCTGTTGAGTCGAACGCCGATTCCTCTAAAAACTTTCGTGTAAGTATAGCCAGTCACCGGCGTATTTCGTGCACTGCATCTCAAATCATGACGATTAGCATGAAAATCCTGTGATAGTTCAGCCTCAATCCGCAGCGCTGCACTATGCTGACAGCGGTGATTTGAGTTTAATATGCAATTCAGGGTCGTAGGTCAACAGAGCCGACAGTGATTCGTCAAGAGCGATGCCGCTGGGTTGAACTTCAATCACATCTGGACGTTTACCGCGTAGCACCTGGTAGGCGTAATGAATATGGGTCAGTGCAGCAGCGTCAGCCAGATTGTCAAAGGTGGATAAATCCTGATAACCCTTGATTTCATTATCCCAGGTAACGCGCACGAACCACCAATTTAGGCTGTTTGATTGGTCAGGATACGGGTCTTGCTTCAACACACTATCCGGTGTCTGCTGTCGTGCCCAGAGTAGAACCAGCAGCGCTATCTGATCGTGACTCACGATGTCGTTCGAAGCGATAATAACCGGACGAGGGAGCGCCAGCGAATAACCCTCATCTGGCCCATAGGTCGTCAGCACCTGATCAGCCAGCGTGAGTGTCAGACGTATTTTGTCAGCGAGCTGCGGAATAGTATTGAGTTCAGCAATTTTTTCCTGGAATGTCGCCGCATCGCGATGCAGCACCATACGGCTGTGATCGCTGATCCAGCCAACCGCGTTTTTCAATCCGAGTGTTACGCCAGCGAGCACATGTTTGCCCAGGCGGGGTAAGTTGATGATATGGTCAACGCGATCCAGAATTTCGGCGACCTGCAAATCATCACCCCAGTGATGATCGCCGATAGGAACGCCGGGGATATAGGCACGTTCGAAAGGCACTTCTTCGAAACAGTGTATGATGGCTCCAGCATTTTCTGCGGCTGCCAGCAACCCATTTTTCTGCATATTAGTGCGTGTTGATCCTAGAGTTTCACTGGCGAGGTGGCGCACGAACTGCGCCCCGCTCATGTCACCGACATAAATTGCCCCTGCGCCGCCTGCCTTTAAGACCTGTATCACCCCTTCCAGAACTGCCGGTGATGTTACAGAGGGCGGGCCATAGTCGGAATTGCTGGCGACCTTAATAAACACCGAATCCCCCGGTTTTAACCAGCTCAGATCGGTAGCGGCACGCATAGCAGCCTGAACAGCATCTGTAGAAGCCGTTCCGGCAGGGTCGAAGGTGTGAAGCTGTACGCGAGCAATTTGCTGTTCAGGGTTCTGGTCGATGTTAGCAGCCCGTAGGGGAATTTGCGTTCCGAGCAGGGAAGCCACCGTTGAACCGGTTATGCCCAGAAACCGTCGTCGTGATATTTTTCTAAAAGATCGAGTCATACTAGCATTCTTGATTTATGTGAAATAATTCACGTTCTATTTTATCACATGAATCTTGTGATTCATTCAATAAATATTGGCTCTAAAGATGCTGTAATTTCGTGAGTGTCCTGCTGCGAAGTCGCCAACACAACAACCCGATTTCAAAATTTCCCTTACATAGCCTACTTGAGAGTACCAGTGCAATCCACCAACCAATAATCTTTGCAAAACTGTAATTTGTAGGGATTTTTGAGGGTAGAAGCACGTCAAATCAACCTTTTCTTTTGCGCCGGCAAGAGAAACGAGCCTCATCGAACTCCGGCTAAGTCAGGTTTAACAGGAACATAGGAAAAGACTTCCGCGATCATATTACCCACGAACCATGAGCCGCTGGCGGTTAAGTCGAACCCGCCCCGGGAATTGCTTTTCAGCAGCTTTCTCACCAACCAATGCTCAGGTAAAACACCGTCACTTACTTCCCTGAGGAGGGGTAATACTTCAGCGGGAATATGACCTGACAAAAGCCTTGTGGTCAGGGGTCTGAAGACTTCTTCCTGTGCTGTCCGACGTAAACCGCCTTCCAGTCCGGGCATACCGGAATGCGCCGTTTGCATGTATGGAGCGTAGCGGGGATGCCGGTAGTGATAGTCGCCAAACATGCCATCCGCAATGCCGCCTATTGCTAGCAAATCCTCATCGCGCATGGGAAAGGTGAAGTAAATATTCTTGTCGCTTGCATCAGCCCAGTGATTGAACAGATTGTGGCGGTAATTTTTCGATTCCAGATAATTCGCCCCAGCCAGATACATCCAGTAATTGGGCAGATGACTGCGCCCGATAAGCCCCTGTTTTTCCGCCCATTTGCGATTCTGCGGATAAATCAGCAGTTCATACAATGAAATTCCGTTGGTTCCAATCGCCATGAGTTGGTCAATGTCGCCGATTAAGCCGGAAAGAGTCTGGTAGGGCAGGCCGCAAATCATGTCCACGCTGACTACCCACCCCAGCGCCCGTGTCGTGGCGATGGTTGCCAGCGCTTGCGCCGGAGAACTGCGCCTTCCGATTTCTGTGCGGGTGCGCGTCTCTAAACTCTGCACCCCCACATGCAGGCGGCGATAACCAAGCGTGTGCATGGTCTCAATCATACTCGGTGTGAGGGATTGCACCGTCGATTCCAGCGCCCATTCGGTTGAAGGCGAAATGGAGAAACAGGCGCGGCAGCATTCGACAATTTGTGTCAGGGCAGCTTCGCCAATAAAGGTCGGTGTCCCCCCGCCCATGTGGACAGTCGAAACGGGGCGATAGCGCAGATTACCCTGTTCACTCCACAACCGCAGTTCGTAGCATAAGCGGTCAACATAACCCTGAATATGCGCTGCCTGATGTGCGCCGAGCTTAAACGAATAGTTGTCGCAAAAACCGCATTTGCTGGAACAAAACGGGATGTGCAGATAAATGCAGATTGGTTTAGTCAAATCGTTGGGATCGTTCAGGTTTTGGCGCACCTTATCCCATGCCTGTTCGCCTGAATCATCATACAGGCGCTGTGTCCAGGGCGGCAGGGGCAAGCGCCAGTCATTAACATCGTAGTCGGGGGCGAGGGCTTGCCATTCGTCCCGAACAGCCTCGACATCGATTGACGAAGGAGTAGGGCGAAAAAAATCATCAAAATCGGGAATGCTGTTCATAAGGTTATTTCACTTCCGGCGATGCCGGGGTAGCTGGCGCTGATGCGCAGCGTGGCAGCCGCTTCCTGAAGATAGGCCAGCGTCAACCGCTGCTGCATCTGGCAGCGAAAACCGGATAGATAGGTGGCTGAGTCTAATGGACAGTATTCGGGACAGCCGCGTGTACAGTGATAGCGGTTGAAACAGGTTGAGCATCCCGGCGGCTCGCTGCGCAAACGGGCACGCAGGTCACGAACCCGGTCATCATGGACAGCAAAACCTCCACCGTCATGTTCACCAATACAGACCGGCTGTGCCTGTTCGGCATCGATGGTGCGAAAACAGGCCGTCGCGACATTGCCGGGGACAAGCTGAAGTACATCGCGGAAAACATTGCAATACGCGCCGTGAATATCATCCGGGCGGCTGCCAGAGGTTAACCAGCGGATGCCATAGCGCCGCGCGGTGTCACGGGCACGCAGAAACCCGGTTACAAAATCGTCAACCTGGGAAAGCTCCATGCCATCGGCGTTGGCGGCTCTCCCGACCCGGTAAACCGGCTCGACATGAATTTCCTGCGGCTGAAGGCGCTCACACACATACTGCGCAATTTCGGCCTGACGATACAGCGAACGCGCGGTTATGGTGGCTCGCACATGCAGCGGTTTGCCGGCCTCGTGAATCATCTGAGCCGTCTGTTCCACCAGCGCTGAACTGTTTTTGCCGCCCCACATGGGACGCTGAAATCCCTGAATATCTGACGGGCCATCGCATGACAGGCCGATCAGATCGAAGCGCTGGGCCAGCCATTTTGCTTTCAAAACTGGCATGGCTCCATTGGTGGCGATATAGCGGAAGATGGGGAGGTTGTATACGCAGGCAATTTGCTCGAGGTTATCTAGTATTTCGTCCGCCAGATGCTGGTCGAGCGTCGGTTCGCCGCCGCCGTGAAACACAAGCGTAAATGGACGGCTCATGGTCTGACAGTTGGCGGCTACCCGTTCCGCTGCGGCACGGACAGCGGTCACGTCCAGATGCTGCGCCATTTTCGGAGATGCCATCGAAAAACAATAGGTACAGCGCAGATTGCAGGTGTTATGGAGATAGAGCGTCAGGCACATGGGTATAAAGGGGCGTGCAGCGATGTCGTCCCAGGTGCGCTGCGCCGCATAGGCATGATGCCGCAGTTGGACGGATTGGATGGGATCGTCAAGGCTAGATGTAAGCACGCGCTCCTCAAACCAGTCGGCCTGTGGCGCTTCAACAACGACCATATAACCGGGCGCATAATACAGGCTGTAGCCAGTATCATCCCGGCGGAATACGGGCAGTCCCCCGGTTCGAAGCGGATGGAAGGGG
>JBGAGR010000043.1:0-36628 GCA_044226645.1 Aggregatilineales bacterium | reverse complement strand
TGATCGTCGGGGATGTCCAGTTGGCTGAAGGCTTCCAGATTGGCGGAATTCCATAGATAGTCACGCCCGTAATTCAGCATCAAACGATCCTGAAAATCCGACTGTGTTTCGGTGGACATCCACCACTTGAGGAACTCCCAGCCCTGCTGCGGCTTATCCGTATTTTTGAACATGATGCTGGTCTGCGCCGAACCGGTTGTGTAGCGATTTTCCGTACCATCGGGCAGAACTACCGCCGGATACAGATCAATCTTCCACTGTCCGCCGATTTCTGGCGCGGCGGTCATCAACTTGATATACGTCTCGAAGTTAGAAATGCCGATGGGGATTGTCCCATAGCGGAAACTCTCGTAGAAACTCGCGGTGGTCAGCGGCATCCCGTAGATAGTGAAGCTGTCCGCCATAAATTTGACCGCCGCAATCGCTTCTTCACTTTGCAAACCCGTCGCAAAGCCATTTTCGCTGTAGAGCTTCGCGCCATAGTTAAAAAGATAAGGCGAGGTAAAGATGTAGTTTTTCTGTCCGGGGCCGCTCGAAAACGGCGTGTTGTAATTCATCCCGTAGCGCTGCAATTCCGGCAGAATCTCGATGACTTCATCCCAGGTATGCGGCACTGGAATATCCAGTGAATCGAGGATGTCCTTGCGGTAAAACGTCACCCAGAAATCCTGCGTTTCCGGCAGGGCATAAACCGAATCGTCGATGATATAGGCCAGCAGAGCGCCGGGAGTGTAAATGTGAATATACGAATCGAAATCCGGGAAGGAGCGTAAATCATACAGCGCGTTACGGACAGCGAGTTCGTATGGTTTATCCGTGCTGACTCCCAGCGCCACATCCGGCTGTATCCCAGCGGCGTTCGCCAGAATCAACTTGGACTCGTCCGGCATGATGGAGAATTTGACGCGAATCCCGGTCGCAGGCGTAAAGGACTCGTCGCTCATCAATTGCAGCAAATCGACATACTGGCGTGGGCGATTCACCCACACTTCCAGTTCATCATCACTCGCACCAACCGTTTGATACGGGTCGGGCTGGAATGAGTTAATAAAGCGCTTGAATCCCTCGACCAGTGTTGTCGTAAATGCTGCGCCGGGTGTATGCGGGATGGTGTTCGGTGAGTGGATGTAAATTTTATCCAGCGCGAGGGGCTGCTGCTGCAAAAGAGGCAGGAGCGAGCCAAGCTGCTGTGCTGCCGAGCCTGTCCCCTCTGACAAGCGGCTCATGTAAATCGGAATCTTGTCGGGGTCAGCAGCGAGGAACCGCAGATTATCAATCGCCATCTGGTAGGTCAGCACTTCCGGCGATGCGCCGCTCTGGTCAATCGCCAGCAGCGTTTGCTTGTCGTCGATCAAATCCTGCGCTATCCCATTCAGACGATCCTGAATATCGGGGATATAATCCGAAATCACCCATTCCTTGAACGGATCGCTCTGGTTGCCGGTCAGTTTCTTCACTTCCAGCGCGAGCGCATTAATATCGAGCAGGGCTTTCTGAATGGTCTCGATGGCAGGCAAATAAGGCGAATCCGTCGCCTCAATTTCCAGCACATTCACGCCTTTATGCAGGAAAATCTTATAAGGCGTGTCGCCGCCCAGCGTCACATCAATCCAATCCGCTGATGAGGGGAAAGCAGCCGCGTTCAGTTCGGCAAAGGGCACTTCGTCATTCACTGTGATGCGCCGGAACACCGTGAAATTGCTGCGGGTGTTTTGCAGCGTCCGTAAAGTGATGGAATAAAGGCCATCTTCGGGAACGCTGAAATCATAATAGGCAGCGGTGCCGCTCGTGTCCCAACTTTCGCCGCCCAATGTGTTCAGCAGCAGCAAATAGGTATCGTAGGGCGTGACCGTCAGATTACGATCACCCGCAGGCCGCACCGACGTATCATTTTTATAGGAAGGCCATTCCGCTTCCAATGTCTGGGAATAATCGGGAACACCCGCGCTGGTTTGTGCCGCCAGATAATCGGCATAATTCGGGAGGGATGCGAACGGTTTTAGATAAATACTGCCGACGTACATCGCCCCTTTGTTCAGCCTGAAGGCGAAATGATGCTCCCCGGCAGTCAGACTGATTCGCAGTGGATACAGTTCGCTAAAATTGACATCCCGCGCCGGGGCGCTCGACCAGCGCATATCCCGCACCTGCTTGATGAGTGCATCGTTCCCATAACGATCTTTGGAAAAGGTATCCGCGCCGTTGCGGTAAAAAATCGGGAAGATAATGCGCTGCAAATCGTTAACGGGAAACTGCCCATCAATCTGCATTTGTCCTTCCGGCGAACCCAATACAGAAGGAGACGCGGCGACATCAAACAGGAAATTGTATTCGCCTGCGTTGGGAACCGTGACATCAAATGCGAAGGAATCGCCCTGCTGAAGCAGAACACTCGCTTTGGCATACTGCTGCGCAGCATCATCTTCTGCCAATGGCAGACCAAATGCGTCAGCGCTGATTTCGATGGCGTTTTCTGGGGGATTAGCTGCTCCACGCAGCAGTAACGTTCGCGCTTTGGCAGCCTCATCCGGGGTGAGCGATGGTCGAGCCGTTTCAGCATGAGAGGTGACATGCATCGGCGTACCTAAAATCAGCAGGACTGCCGTTGCGCCTATCAACAGCGGCGCTGCCAGCTTGATAAAGCGCTTCAGTTTGGGGGACATCGCCAAATCTCCCATCACCGTCTGATATTGATTACGTGGACAAAAGCACGATAGGGTGGACTAAATCAATGCTGGAATTGGCAACTGCGCTTAAAAGCCATGTAAGAACATTAAGTACAACCTATCCTGCTGCGAAAAAGGGGAACGCTGTTCACGCAAGCGTTCCCCTCTGCCAGTTCACTAATTACTTGGGCAGCTCAGCGGCGGCATCATCCAGAATCTTGTTGGCATACTCTTCCAGCTTGGCGGAGTAGTCCTCATACTTGAACAATCCCGACGCGACATTATCGAATATCCACCCCATGCTGACATCCTTGTTATCGCCGATGTCGATTCCGGGCTTGCCTTCCCAGCGGGCATTGACGTAACCAGGGACGATCTTCGCCAGCGATTCAACCGGGCTGCTGCTCAGGTTTTCCAGCGCCATACGCAGACCAGGCTTGTCACCCACGAAGGACATATACAGGTCAATGCTGTCGGATGTGACCGAAACCGGCATTCTGGTTGGGGCAGAATTAGCAGCTTTGGCAAGCTCAGCTTCCGTGCTGTATCCCTCGCTGGAGAAGGTCATCCACTTGGCGAAGTCATACGCCGCTGCGGAATCGGCGGCAGTCGCAGAAACGACGATAATATCGGTGACTTCAACTTGACCGCCACCGGGAATGCCAAGGAAGTCCCAGTTGAAGGTAGCATTCTGAACATAGTTCGGAATTGCCCAACCACCATCCCAGCGCACACCCGATTCCTGATTCAGGAACAATTCCCAGGGGCCTTGTGACTTGAAATTGGTCTTCTGTTCGTCAGAAAGACCCTGCCACGTATTGGGCAGCAGTGAAATCGTCTCTGCCACGCCAGCCTTGAAAGCAGCAGAGTTGTAATTCATGTGGGTGCCGTCGTAGCTGAAATACTTCAGATTGGGGTCTTGTGTATTGGGGTACCAACCCAGAATCGGGCCGGTTTCATCCAGACCGAGCAGACCTTTTTGGACATTGGTCAGCGCGGTGGTGGCGGCGATGAAATCTTCCAGTGAGGTGCCGTATTGTGGTGCATCCAGATTGGCGGCCTCGAACAAGTCCTGATTAACGGCATAACCCATGACGAACTGCGCGGCGGGCAGCCCCATCACTTTGCCGGAGTAGCTCACAGCCGACTTCAACACGTCTGGCACGTTCGCCCAATCGGCATCGTCGTTCACCATGTCGCTCAGGTCAGCCAGCCAGCCATTCTTAACATACAGCGGAGTCAGGTTCGCCATGAACACATCTGGCAGTTCGCCTTTAGCGGCGTAATTGGTTAAATGTTCTTCCCATGATCCGTCGCCGGACATATCGACAAATTCAACCGTCACATCCGGGTGCGCAGCCACATAGGCAGCGACCAGTTGACGCTGAATGTTATTTTCTTCTTCGGTACCAACGTTCCAGTTGGCATAGCGAATGACAGATGCGGCTTTGGCTGGAACGTGCGAAATAGCCAGACCAACCGCCAGTGCGAGCAGAACGGTGGCATTTATTACGAATTTGACAAAGGGCCTCATTTTCCTTATCTCCTTGTAATTTTAATTCTTGTTTATTTAGTTGTTCGCATTGTAATGCGGTATCGATTTACTCCGGCAGCCTCCTTTCTGGTTTTATGTTCCGAGGACAATTTTAACGGAATGCGTTTGACCATCTGTGAAAACAGGGAGTAATTTGCTGTTATGCGCTTGACCATCTACCATCACGGAGCGAACCCCGCCGTTCACATGCTGCGGATTCTCAACATCGATTTCGTAGACCGCCCCACGAAACGCGCGTTTGACTTTAAAGCCTGACCATTCCGCTGGAATCGCCGGGTCAACCAACAGGCCATCTTCCTGCGGACGAATCCCCAGAATCCAGTGGGTCGCCACTCGGTGTATCCACTGCGCCGAACCGGTATACCATGTCCAGCCGCCGCGCCCATAATATTCCGAGAGCGGCCCGTCAATATTCCCCGGCGTGACGTAGGGTTCAGCCTTGTACGTATCAATATCAGCGCTGCGATTCGGTGGGCAAATGCGCGCATACGCCTTGTAAGCCAATTCCGGCTGACCCGCTGCCGCATATGCCCATACTGACCATGTAGCGGCATGAGTATACACACCGCCATTTTCACGCAGCCCCGGCGCATAGCGCGTCACATAACCGACATCCGGGCGTGGATGGGTGAAGGCCGGAAAATTGAGCAGCGTGCCGTAATCTTTCAGCAGATATTGTGTCACCGATGCCATCGCGGTTTGAGCGCGTTCGTGATCGGCTGTACCGCTCATCACTGCCCAGATATTGGGCATCAGGAAAATTTTGCCTTCTTCGTTCTCGTGCGAACCGAGCAGCAGCCCATCATCTGTCGTAGCCTGCAAATACCACTCGCCATCCCACCCGTAACGATTCAGCGCTTCTTTCACGCTCTCGCGCACCACTTCGCAGCGTTTGGCAAAGGCTTCATCACCACGCTGACGTGCCACCGGGGCGAAATTACGCAGAATCATGTAGAGGAATTCCGCCACCCAGAAACTCTCACCTTTGAGCAGTGTCCCAACAGCGCTCAGTCCGTCGTTCCAATCATGGTCGCCCATCAGCGGAACACCACGCGGCGAAAAACGTGAGAATGAACGCTCAATCGCCCGTTTGCAGTGATCGTAAAGTGATTCAGCGGGCGCATTCAGATAGGGAATCGCCTCATCAAGAATGGCATAATCCGCCGTTTCCTCCAGATATGAATTCAGGATGAACGGCAGCCACAGCAAATCATCCGAGCAGTTGGTACGCGGACCGCCGCCCCGAATCGAGAACCACCAGTGGAACACATCGCCTTCCACGAACTGATGCTCGGCATGGAGAAGTAACTGCTTCCGAGCAAAATCCGGCTCATTCACCAAAAATATCTGGCTGTCCTGTAACTGGTCACGGAAACCGATCCCGGCGGACACCTGATAGAGCGCTGATTTACCCCATAGACGGCAGGAAATTGCCTGATATTTCGACCAGTAATTGGTCATAAAATTGAACGCATCGTCCGGCGTATCGACATGCTCGACATCCACGAAACGCGACCAGAAATTGCAAACATCCTGAAACGCTTGCTCACTCTTTTCTACCGAGGTGTAGTGCTGGATGAGGTCGTTTGCTTCTTCATGGTCATCCTCGGCAGCACCCAGCGTGAATACTACTGTTTTGGATTCACCTGGTTGCAAGGTCACAGCAACTTGCAGGGCAGCAATCGCATCGCCGAAACGCCCTGTCCGGCCTGACAATTTTTCATCCGACATGGCTTGTGGACGATCATCATTGTTGTACAGACCCATGAAGGATTCTTTGTCGCAGTCAAAGGATTTGAGCGGTTCGCTTACCGCCATGAATGCCGTGTAAGGCCAATCGACGTTGTTATGACGGCCTTTGTCATCTGGGAAGCCCCATAGACACTTCCGCGCGAAAACCGCCTGCTTATCGACATCTGCTGACACTTCGATGAACAGCTTGTGGAACTCGCGATGTTCATCCGGCGCGAAACCGAGCAGCCATTCCACGTACGAAGTCACATCCAGCTCGCGTGTTTCGCTGCTATGGTTCGTCAGGGTCAATTGAAAGATTTCCAGCGGAGCATCAGCGGCTACAAAAACGGTGAGAACGCTTTCAATATCTGCGACTTGCTGAATAAAGCGCGAATACCCTAGCCCATGCACCACCTTATACTGCTGATAGGGATGCATGACCGGCTTATACGCCGCCGACCAGTAAATATTGTGCCTCAGGTCACGAATATAAAAATATTTGCCCCAGTTATCGCGGACTAAATCCTGAAAGGAACGGGTGATGCGGTTCTGTCCGGCGTTTCCACGCCAGCTATATCCGGAACCCGTCTGCGAAATCATCAGGCTGTAATCGCCATTGCTGATGACGTTACCCCAGGGGCGCGGCGTGAACGGGGTAGTGATGATGTATTCCCGTCCGTTTTCGGTAAAATAACCGTATTTGCTCTCGAATTTTTTAGTCATTAACTGCTCAAAAAAGGGCTAACTTTTCTTTTTGCTGACTTTGGGATAAACTATCCCTATTGAAGTGAAACGTTTCACTTTGATGCAAATTTAGCATACTTCTTTTTGGCTGTCAACAAGTGGAGTTGGCAGATTCGCACAACAGCGTCTGAATCATCACATCAGTGTGACCGAAGGGGAAACCAGCGATGACAACCATTCGAGACGTAGCCAAACGCGCCGGGGTAAGTGTCACCACCGCCTCATACGCCCTCAATGATACAGGCAGCATCGGGGAAGCCACCCGCCGACGGGTTCAGGAGGCCGCTGAAGAACTCAATTACCATCCCAACGCCTTTGCCCGGAACCTGAAAAAACGCAAAACTCACACCATCGGTGTGTTCATCTCCCGTTTCGGCGGTACCTTCTACGAAGAAATCCTCGAAGGTATTCACAACCTTATTCTTGATACTGACTACGAACTGCTGGTCTGCCCGGAAAGCCGTTCGACGCGGCGCATCCTGCTGCATCGTCAGGTCGACGGCGCGATTGTCTTCGATTCTAAAATCTCCGACGATGATGTGCTGAAACTAGCCTCTCGCCGCTTCCCGATTGTGGTATTGGATCGTGACCTGCAAAACGATTTCATTTTGCCCATCCTGCTCGATAATGCTCCCGGTGTTCGCGAAGCCTTTGCGCATCTGTATCAGCAGAGCTTCCGCAAAATGTGTTATGTCGCCGGGGCGATGGATTCCTTCGACAATGCCGAGCGCATGGAAACCTTCCTCGCTGAAGCCGAGCAGCATGACTTACACATCCCGATTTATCAGGGAAACTTCACCGAAATTTCCGGCTACGAAGCAGCCATAACCATTATTCAATCGGGTGATTTGCCCGAAGCAGTATTTTGCGCCAACGACCAGATGGCAATCGGTTTTCTCCGCGCCATGCACGAACACGGCCTTCATGCGCCGGATGATATGGCGGTTGTTGGCTTCGACGATATTCCCCTCTCGCGCTATATGCAGCCTTCCGTCTCAACTATCGGCACACCGCGCCTCGAATGGGGAACCACTGCCGTCCGCCAGTTGATCGACTTCCTCGAAAATGAAACACCCTTTCAGCCGCGCCGCCTGCCAACTCGTTTCATCGCGCGTCAATCATCTACCCTGTTGGAGAAACGTTAAATGAACACGCTCAACCTGCTTCAGCGTGAGTTACAAGGCTCTGTCGAATTCTTTCTGGATTACAGCAATCTTGACCCGAACAGTCCCGGTTTTGGTCTGACTGTCGATGCCACCAAAAACTTACAAATCGCTTCCATCGCCGCCACCGGCTTCGCGCTGAGCGGATGGGTCATCGGCACTGAGCGCGGCTTTATCCCGAAGCAAAAAGCCATCGACATCACACGCGCCACACTGCGCACCCTTCTCAATAATGTCCCGCATCATCGCGGCTTTTTCGCCCACTTCCTGAATATGGATAACGCACAGCGCTTGGGCAAATGTGAATATTCCACCATTGATACCGCCCTCTGCCTGAACGGAGTCATCACCGCCGCCGCTTACTTTCAGGATGACCAGATTCGCGACATGGCGAATGAACTGCTCGAACGGGTTGATTGGCGCTTCATCATTTTCGAGAAGGACGGGCAGACACTTTTCCGCATGGCCTACAATCCCGATAGAGGCGGCGATTATATCGATGGTGATCCGGGTTTCATCGCCCAATGGGACATGGCAGCCGAGCAAAAAATAATGTATCTGCAAACCGCGCCACAAATCGAGCCGCAGGTTGCCCGACGTTTGTATCATGGTTTCCGACGCGACAAAGGCACTTTCGAGGGACAGGACATCATCATCAACCCCGGCGGCACTCTGTTCGCTTACCAGTTCAGTGAAGCATGGCTGGACACCGCCAAATACCTTGACCCGGATGGCATTGATTGGTTCAACAATACCCGGCTGGCAACCCTCGCCAACCGCAGCTTTTGCATGGAACACGCCAATCAATACAAGACCTACCACGCCGATAGTTGGGGTTTGAGCGCAGGTGATAGTCCCTTCGACTACGAAGTTGCTGGCAGCACCCCTTCGCTCCATAAACCTCACCACACGGGAACCGTATCCATTTTCGGCGCAGTGTCCTCACTGCCCTATACACCCGAACTCGTGCTGAAAATGATCGAATATCTCTATCAGGAACATCCACAGACTTGGGGTAAGTACGGCTTCTATGATGCCTACAACGTCGCTGTCGAGCCGCCCTGGTACAGCACATCGCTCTATGGCATCGACAAAGGCTGCTCCATGCTGATGGTCGAAAATTATCTGTCCGGCCTGATCTGGAATACCTATACCAACAGCCCATATATCCAAAAAGCGCTTGATATTCTTGGCTTTACCAAACGCACAGGAGGATGAAAGATACATCATGAGCCATTTGATTGATGAACAATTCGACGCGCCGCGCCTCCCGATTAATATCGTCGCACTGCCGAATGGTGACTACGAAGCTCACGCGATACGTGCGGTTTTAGAAGCGTTTGATTGTGTCGTGACGATTCATTGGATTGGTACGCCGATGGATTTTTTGAAAGTTTTAGGACAGGGTGAAAGCGCTCCCCGTTATCTGCTGATTGCAGGACATGGAGACGATGAAAAAGGTTACTATCTAGGGGAATACGCGGAATTCATTGATACATCCATGCTGCGTGACCAATACATGCCCGCCGAAGCCATCGCGCCTGTCGTCAATTTACCCGACTGTACGGTAATTTCATCAGTGTGCGGTGGTGGTGTCGAAGCGATGGGACACGCCTTTGTCAAAACGGGGCAGGTTAAGGCTTATCTCGGCTGCCGCGTTTATCCAGATGGCAACGATATGCTGGCTTGGCTCGTCAACTTTTTCTACAGCATCATACGAAAGAAACTCCCTGACCGGGATGCGTGGCATAGGGCGATGGTCGTAACCGACCAGCCGGATACATATGAGATGAGCTTTTTTCATGCAGATGGAACTGAGGAACGTTACAAGTAGAGTATAGATAAATTCTGAAAGCGAAAAATGAATACATTTTATGTAAAAGATGGGCAATTTTGGTTAGACGATCAACCGCAGTTCATTCAGGCAGGGGAATTTCATTATTTCCGCACCCCTGTCGATCAATGGGAACACCGCCTCAACCTCCTGCGTACAGCCGGATTCAACACCGTAGCCGCTTATATCCCCTGGCTCTGGCATCAACCCGAACCGGATGTATCTGACGTAGACGGTCATACCCACCCCATACGCAACCTAGCAGGATTCCTCGACTTGGCCGCCGACATGGGCTTATATATTATCGCCCGCCCCGGCCCTTACATCATGGCGGAAACCATCAACGAAGGCATTCCGCCCTGGGTATTCACCAAATACCCGCAGGCCGCTTACATCTCACAGGACAGCAAACCACAGAATATCGCCAGCTATCTGCAACTAGATTTTCTGAAATGCGTCGATGGGTGGTATAAGGCCGTGTTCAAGGTACTGTCGCCCCATCAAATCACGCACGGTGGCAAAATCCTGATGATTCAACTGGATAACGAGATGGGGATGATTCAATGGGTTCGCAATATCGTGGACATCAACCCCGATACACTAACCCGTTTCGCCGCCTATCTGCAAGCGACTTATGCTGAAGCGTTGGCGCAGCGTTACCCAACCATGCATCTGACCGATTTTCTACGCCAAGAAATCACCAATCCACAGTCCCAGACCAGCGCACTGGTCATCGAAGACTATCGCCGTTTCTACCGTATCTATCTCCGCGAGTACACGTCCCATCTCTGGGAACGTGCCAGAGCGCACGGCATGGATACGCCACCCGTCGTCAATATTCATGGCTTCGGCAACGGCGGCAAAACCTTCCCGATTGGCCTTTCGCAGTTGGTCGATGTGATGGAAATGGATGGCATGGTCAGCGCCACTGATGTTTATCCGATATTCATCAGCGAAGGGAATATCCATCAACTGCTGTTGGTCAACGAGATGACCAAAGCACTGCAAAACCCCGATCAAGCGCTGTTTTCGATTGAATTTCAGGCTGGCGGCAATCAGGATTTCGGCGGCGCACAGTCCTCGCTCTATGACCTGCACAGCCGCCTGTGCATCTCCTGTGGGATGCGTGCCATCAATCACTATCTCTTTTTCGACGGTGAAAATGACCCCGTCCTCAGCCCGACTAAACGCCACGATTGGGGACATCCCGTTCGGAAGGATGGCACCCTGCGCCGTCAGTATGCCCGTTATCCCAAACTCTCCCGCGTGATAACGGCCTATGGCGCTGATTTGATTCGTGCGCGTCCCAAAACAGTCGCCACCATCGGCTTTTTGCTCGACGACTTCATGACCGAAGTCAATAACGCCTTCACCCGTTCTGCAACTGATATCCTGACGCACCAGCGCGATGTCCTGCTGTTTGATTTTCTGGCGCGTGGATTAACGCTCACGCATCGTCCGTTTAATGCCCTCGAATTAAGTCGTGCCGAACTAGATGCATCCCAAACACCTGTCCTGTTCGTCATGATGGACAAGCAGTGCGATTCTCCCACGCAGCAAAAATTGGTTGATTATATCCAGCAGGGTGGCAAATTGATTCTCGCCGGACGCATGTGCGAGGAAGCCTTCGATCATATGCCCTGCAAGATTCTACAGGAAGCCATCGGTATTCAATTCCTCAACAGTGATCCGCCTTTTACACCTACCCGCATTACTGCTTTTGACCATCCCGATATTCCGGTTTCATTTCAGGAAACCTATTCCGGCACATTTGACGAGATATTCGCCACTTCGTCCGATGGTCATCCTGTCGGTTTCATTAAGCAAGTGGGCAAAGGCCGCGTGATGATGCTTGGCGCGGCACTGGCAGCCAACACACTGGATGATTTGAACATTTTCCATCAGATGGCAAATCGTATGGACTGCCCGTCCCTGTTCACACTGACTGATTGGGCGGACGTGCGGCTTTCCGAAGGTGAAAATGGAAATTTCCTGTTTGTCAATAATTATCAGGATGACCCGATTGAGACAACCATTGCCATGAGTGGTGTTCCTCTTCTGGGCGGACATTCTATTTCACTTCCGGCGCGGCGCGGCGTGATTCTGCCCATCGATTGGCAGGTCAGACCGGGGATTCTTATTCATTACCTCACATCCGAAGTTATCGAAGTGGGTGATGAGGGTTCGCGGGTGATACTCAAAACTGAGCAGACTGAATACTTTGCTGAAATAAGTCTGACTGGGTATCAGTGTGATGCCTCTGTCATCATTCAGCGAAATGGTGAACAACGACTTATGCTACATGGGAAAAATGGGATTATTGAACTGATGAAAGTTTAGGCCACCTACCCTGACAAAGGCAGTGATCCTGTTAGATACGTCGTGTGGAGGATACTCGGATCAGCTTTAATTTCGGCAGGATCACCTGCAAATCGGATTGAGCCTCGGTCAAGAATATAGACACGATGAGCGACACTAAGCGCGATAGTTGCGAATTGCTCAATCAGAAGTACCCCAACTCCAGAGTGGGCGATTTCTTCTACAGCATGGATAAGACGCGAAACGATCAATGGCGCAAGGCCAAGTGAGAGTTCATCTGCCAGCAGATACTTCGGCTGGCTTACGAGCGCCTGAGCCAGCGCTAACATCTGCTGCTGTCCACCGGATAAATTGCCCCCGCGCTGTGACAGTCGAGCTTCCAATTCTGGAAATACAGCTAATGCCGTAGTAACTGACTTTTTCAGTTCGTCTTTCACGTGCATACTACCTGCCGCCAGCAAATTTTCCTCAACAGTAAGTTGTGTCAGAATCTGATGACCTTCCGGCACAGCCGCAATCCCTGCCATGAGAGCTTCACCGCGCCCGAATCGGATGAGATAATGCCTGCGATAGCCAATACAAGACTGCTTTTACCAGCACCATTTGCCCCCAATAGAGCGGTAATCTTGCCCGGTTCGATGGACAGGGATACATCCCGTACAACAGGGCGACCACCACGACTCACATTGAGATATTGAATCTCGATTCCGGCTGTAGTCATTGTACTTCCTCAGTCCCCAGATAAGCCGCTTTGACACGCGCATCGCGCAGTACGCTCTCTGTCGCGCCACAGGTAATGAGTGAACCGAAATCCAACACAGCCGTTGATATACAGGTAGCCGCAATCAGGCTGATGTCATGATCGACCAGCACAACCATCGCGCCGCAAAAGTCATGGGTATTATTAATGATGGTTTGCAAACCCGCTGATTCAGCCTGCGAAAGTCCCGCGCCCGGTTCATCCATCAGAATGATGCGCGGTTTCCCGACAACGGCGCGCGCAATTTCCACCAAACGACGTTCATAGGAGTTCAATTCCTGTCCGATGCGTGCCGCGGAATTTTCCAGCCCGACAAACTGAAGGGCAGCCTTGACCTGCTGATGTCGTTCCTGCCGCGAGAGGCGTTCAGTATCGAGTATCACAGCGATGTTATCCCATACAGAAAGATTCTCGACCACCTGCTCTGTTTGAAAAGTGCGCCGCAATCCCCATCTTGCGCGTTGATGCGGCGGCATTGCCAGCAGATTTTGACCGAAAGCGGTCACGCTGCCGGATACCGGAATGACAAAGCCGCTCAGGACGTTGAGCAAAGTTGTTTTACCCGCGCCATTAGGGCCAACCACACCAACAATATTGTCTGAAAGGGTAACAGTCAGATTGTGGATGGGACGAATGCCGCCAATTTCCACTGCCAGATTAGAGATGCTAATCATGCTGCACCTCGTTTTTCCGAATTCGACTCCGCAGCCGTCTCTGTATACCTTCCAATTGACCAGCAATGCCGGACGGGGCGGTAATCAGGGCTTGCAGAAGTGCAGCGCCGAACACGACAAAGGCGATGTTGCCATTTACACCCCAGATATTGAGGAGCGAAGGAAAAGCGCGTTCCAGCAGTCCGGTCAAAATTGGGCCGAGCCAGCTATAGACACCACCAACCACCGTCAAGGCGAACAGCATAATCGACTCGCTGGCGGGAAAAGCGCGTCCATCAAGTTGTCCTATACTGCCAGCCATTAGGCCTCCCGCAATCCCGCTGAGAAAGCCGGCCAATGTGAATGCCCATGTTTTATAGAGGGTGACATTGACCCCCGCGCTGAGGGCACAAACCTCGCTTTTGCGAATCAGTGCCCATGCGCGACCAGGACGAGAGCGGCGATGCAGCTCAACCAGAATAAATCCAGCGGCGACTACAATGATGACATAGCGAAAATATGCCGGGTCGCCTTCAGCCGAAGTGGGGCGTGCCATCATGGAGCGCGTCCCACTGGTGACTCGTCCGAGAAAACCATCGCCTCCATCGGGAAAACCCGTCGCGTTGACAATAACCTGAAAAGCGCCTGCCGCCATCAATGTGACCAACGCCAGATACAGGCCGCGCATCCGCAAAGCAGGCAGTCCAACAATCAGGCCGATTATTCCCGCGACCAGTCCGCCCAGCAGCAATACAATTTCGAAAGGAAGCTGTGTACCATGAGATAGGCGCAGCGCGACCCATCCCCCTACTCCAAGCAACGCAACCTGCGCCAGCGAAACCAATCCCAACTTGCCATACAAAAGCGCGACACCAGCCGCCGCCAGCGCAAAAATTGCCGATGACGTGAATGCTTTCAACCAGAAGGAACTTAACTGGTCGGGTAAAATCACCAGCAGTAAAAAAGCAAGTAGCGCGATGAGGATAAGCTTTGGAACGGATGGCACAGCGGCAGTGATGCGTTGGGTTGTAGAACCCCGCCGCACAGGGTTCTCGGTATCAAATGATTTTGAAATCATCGTCAAGCGCTTCCTGCCAGTGTGATAAGTTTTTGCCGCTGCATCCACAGAATAATGATAATCGCTACAACAAACGGTGCGACTGAGCGATAAGGCGCGATGTCCTGAAACGGTGTTGCCAGCGCTTCCAGCAGGCCAATCGAAAGTCCTCCTATCAATGTCCATGCCAGTGAACGCAACCGCCCGACTACCGCTGCGGCAACTGCCGGGATGACTAAAAATGTCAGTACCCCTGCCTCCAGCCGCACAAGGTCTGATAAAAGAAGTCCACTCAGACCTGCCAGAATGCCGCTCATCATCCATGCCCAGGTTTCAACACGCAGCACCGGAATACCGAGCATAGCGCTCAAATCACGGTTATTCGCCAAAGCCCGCATATACAGTCCCATACGGGTGCGAGTCAGAAACTGTGAGACTGCGAAGGTAATCACGATGACCAGGGTGAAGGCGATAATACGGGTTCCGGTGACACGCACAGTGCCAATCATAAAGCCGAGTGTGTCAGTGGGAAGTTGAAGTTTACGCGGGTCGTCACTTTTCCAGAACCACCCCCCCAGACCGAGCAAAATGAGCGCGAAGCCCAGCGTAGCAACTGCTTTTACGACTGTATCCCGATAGGCCAAACGTGGCGCGAGGAAGCGTCCGTAACCCCACGAGAGCAATGTAGCAAAAGCGATGCACACCAGCCACGCCACCACATCGGGCAGGCCGCTTTGAACGAGCTGCCACGCTATCAGAGCACTTATCGCGCCAATCGCGCCGTAGGCAAAGTTCAATACCCCACAGGCACGATAGAGCACGACCAAACCGACACCTGACAGGGCATAGATTGCACCAAGCGCTAATCCGGTGACGATAAAGGGGCCGAGATTTGGCATCTAGCCACTTGCCTTCATTGATTGTTCCATTTCGAGCATCGGGGCCAGCGCAGGATCATTAATCTCGAAGCAGTCTTTTGTCACTGTCCAGCCGCCATCTGCGTTCAGTTTTACCATTCGTCCGGCGTGGTTAGCGTTGTGGGTATCACCTTCGCCAAAGTACCAGGGGCCGCACAACAGATCGCTCTGGAAATCCTTGACGGCTTTTAAGGCTGCCGTGGTGGTGTCCCGGTCGATCGCTGCTGGATCGAGCGTCAGCATGGTATCGGTAAAAATCTTGGCAGCAAGGAAGCCAGCCTGTGAGAACGAGTCGCGTGGGTCTTTTTCATCCCCATAAGCGTCCATAATCTTCAACCAGTTCTGGTTATCTGTACCTATACTATCGATGTTCGCCAGTTCAATCTGCACATCAATTGCGCCGTTCCAGTACGCGCCAACCGCTCCGGGGAAGGCCAGATCATAGAGAGAAGTGGGGCCGAACCAGTGGAATTGATCGCGCATTCCCTGTTCTTCCGCCGCCTGGAAAATCGGTATTGCTACGCCAGCGGGCATGGTGGTGATGATAGCATCCGGGCTGAATGCTGCAGCCTGAAGGACAAGTGAAGTTGCATCCAGCGTCGAGGGGTCAAACAGAATAGCATCGGAAGTAATATTCTTATCTTTGCCCCAATCGGTAATGCCATCGCAAGACCAGTTGCCCATATTGGGGATATTGGGAGCCATACAGACAAATTTGCGTGCGCCATAGGTGTCATACATGTACTGCACTGCGCCGATGGTGCTGAGACGCGGCCCCTGATTGGTCGGCGCGATATTGGTCGACTCGAAGCATTCGCGCGGCACACCGACACCTGCGATGACCACGACATTGGAGTCTTTGTAAAGCTGAGCATTGGCAGCGCATTCCACAAAACTGGTGCTGCCAACCATCGCTACGACATTATCATCGTTAACTAGTTTAGCGGCTACTTGCGCGGCCTGTTCGGGATTCCAGGCATCATCCTGGACAATGTAATTCACCGGACGACCATTGATCCCGCCGTTAGCATTGACGCAGTTGAAATAGGCGGCTGCGCCTTTGCCTGCTGAACTGAAATCGGCGGGGCCTGTCGCACCAACCACTGCCCCGACATTAATCGGATCGCCATCAGCAGCTTTTCCGTTTGCCAGACCACAGAGCGATGCGCTATCGGATTCCGCTGAAGCGAATGAGGAAATCGTCAGCAGAGTCAGGAGACTAAAAGCGATCAACAGCGTGAACCAAATGGGATATTTTGCAGTAACTTTCGACATATTAAGTTCCTTTAAAGCACTATTTGTTGAACAAATCATCATTTGTGGTGCGATTCGCGAATCGCACCAATCGATATTTTCGTTACGGGAACGTTCGCTGAGTTTGCTGCACGCTGATCCAACGCAGTTCGGTAAATTCATCCAGCGCGGCTTTTCCGCCCATCCGTCCGAAACCACTCCCCTTCACACCGCCAAAAGGAACCTGTGGTTCATCATTCACAGTCTGGTCATTGATATGCACCATCCCTGTATCGAGGCGCTGCGCCATTTGCAGAGCTTTATTAAAATCGTGGGTGATGATGCCAGACGAGAGACCATATTTGGAATTGTTCGCTACTTTCAACGCTTCTTCAGCATCTTCGACGACGATGATTGGCGCGACTGGCCCAAAAGTCTGGTCGGTGAAGATTTTCATCGTGTCGGTCACATTCGTTAAAATCGTCGGTTGATAGAGCAGCTTGTCATAGGTTCCGCCCATAACAATACGCGCACCACCCGAAATCGCTTCCTGAACATGGGTATGCACCTTATTGATGGCAGCCTGGTTAATCAGAGGGCCAATGGCGGTCGTGGGATCGCATGGATCACCCACTTTAAGCGCTTTCGCTCGTGCTGCGAGTTTCTCCGTAAAGGCTTCGGCAATCGGACGTTCCACGATGATGCGTTCGGTGGACATGCAAATCTGTCCTTGATGGAGGAAAGAACCCCACGCGGCAGCATCAGCCGCGTAATCCAAATCTGCATCTTTCAGGATAATGAGCGGGTCTTTGCCACCCAGTTCCATCACTGCCCGTTTGAGATGGTGCCCTGCTTTTTCTGCGACAATACGCCCGATTTCCGTTGACCCCGTGAAGCTGATTCGTCGCACTGCTGGATGCGCGATAAGTTCATCGCCGACTTCAGAAGCATCTTCTTTTGAGTGCGTAATCACATTCAGCACACCAGGCGGAAAGCCAGCTTCCTCGAAAATCTCAGCAATCAAAATCCCACCCGTGACAGGTGCTTCTTCTGAGGGCTTGAGGACAGCGGTATTGCCGTAAGCAATAGGCAGAGCGATGGCACGGCTGCACAAAATATAGGGGACATTAAAGGGGCCAAAGCCAGACACGACACCGGCTGGCTGTCGCAGCGCCATGAAAAATGCGCCGGGATAATCCGCCGGAATCACTTCGCCCGTAACGCTGTAAGCCTGCGCGGCGGCTTCACGGAATAGACCAGGCACGAAAAACATCTGGAACATGGCGATGCCGATGGTCGAACCCGTTTCTTCCATCAGGGTACGCACCAACTCATCCTGACGGCTTTCCATAACATCGGCTGCTTTTAGAAACAATTTGCGTTTCACAGCGGGTGGAGTAGCCGCCCATTCGGGAAAAGCAGCGGATGCAGCTTCAATGGCAGCGGTTGCATCTGCCCGCCTGCCCTTTGGTACTTTCCCGAACACATCGCCTGTATAGGGATTATGATCGTCAAAGGTTTGCCCGTTTTGTGCAGGTACCCATTTGCCGCCGATATACATTTTGAATTCTTTTGTCATGGTAAATCCTTTTCACAATAAACAGCACCGAAGACCCTATGGTCTTTCAATCTTTTTACGGTCACAGTATGAATGTTCCTGTCATGCAAAGTCACAATGTCTCATAACCCTCCTATAAAACCACCTATCTCCTGAGCGAAATAAATTGAGCATTAGGGCTTACCATGCAGCATCCGTGTTACTAAGTTTCAAGATCAGTTGCTGTAGATAACCGAGTTGAGTAATGTGTAGTTTCCACCCGAAACCAATGATACGTAATATGGGAATGACCTCAATAACACTGGCCGAGGTACTCAGATATAAGGAAGTGGGCGGTCCCAGGAGATAGCAGCGGATGGTACAGCATCTGTAGGGATTGGGTGGAAAAAACAACCATCTACTTGCCTGACGCATACACTTAAATTTGCTCATAAGGTTTTCCAAACTATTCGAATAAAAAGTTTCTAATTTGAGCAGCGTATTCGGTTATATCGAACAGAGTGCTTGAAATATCCCCCGATTACGCCTAAAGTTTAGAAGTCAGCCAAAAAAGCAGCATAATTTCATATCCTGACTTCTCAATTTCATTACTCTATAGATAAGGTTATGATTTTTGCGGCTAAAAAAACATGGAATGTTCGGGATACTCGAACGCGCACTTAAACTGAAATTTGCTATGAGATTTATTTAATATGCTTACGACAGTTCTCAAAGCAGGACAACTCCTTGCCCTATTTGATAAAGACCACGCGGAATGGCGGGTTAGCGATGTAGCGCAAGCGCTGGGTATTGCTAAATCCAGCGCCCACGATTTGCTTTCCTCGCTCACCTATGTTGGCTTGTTGAGCCAGACGGACGAAGGACGCTACCGGCTTGGCTGGAAAGTCGTCGCGCTCAGTGAAACTCTGCTGGCGACTACGGAACTCCGCACAGTAGCACGTCCCATCCTGGAACAACTGATGCATGTCTACCAGGAAACGCTGCATCTGGCGATTCTGGAAAAAGGCAAGGTTGTTTATCTGGATAAATTGGAAGGTAAGCAGACCATCCGTGTCGAGTTAACTGGGTTAGGCACACATCTCTACCCACATTGCAGCGGATTGGGGAAAGTCATGCTGGCACATGTGCCCTGGGCATGTGTGGAAGACATCATTAAAGCACAAGGATTACCCCGTTTCACCGACCAAACCATCGTAGAAGCCGAGCACCTGAAAGGAGAACTCGCCAAAGTGCGTGAGCGTGGTTATGCCTATGATCTGGGCGAAATCATCCCGGATTTGCGCTGCGTCGCCGCGCCAATACGCAACTATGCCGATAAGGTGATTGCTGCCATCAGCATGTCTGTACCGGCATACCGCTTTGACCGTTCGCGGGACACCTACCGCAATGCGACAATCCATGCCGCAAAACTGATTTCCAATCATATGGGTTGTACTGCCAAAATCATCTGAAGGAGGTGAGCGCATGGATAATGCTTCACATGAGAAAGTCAAGGTTGCTATCCTCGGTTCCGGCAACATTGGCAGCGATCTCATGGTTAAACTCCTGCGTCAGCCGGGGAATATGGAATTGAGTTTGATGTCAGGCGTGATTCCCGAATCGGAGGGGTTAGCCCGTGCCAGAGCGCTTGGTGTTGCGACCAGTGCGCAGGGTGTAGATGCTGTGCTGGATGACCCGGATATTCGAATCGTGTTCGATGCCACCAGCGCTCATGCCCATGTTAAGCATTATCGTCGCTTGCAGGAGGCGGGGAAAATCGCAATTGATCTGACCCCGGCGGCGCGTGGGCCATATGTGGTCCCGCCAACCAATCTGGGTGAACATCTGGATAAACCGAATGTCAACATGATTACCTGTGGTGGACAGGCAACGATTCCCCTGGTTTATGCTGTCAGCCGTGCAGCGCCGGTCATGTACGCGGAAATGGTCAGCACGATTGCCAGCTTATCTGCGGGGCCAGGGACACGCCAGAATATCGACGAATTCACGTTTACCACCTCGCGTGGGTTAGAGGTCATCGGCGGAGCCAAGCGCGGCAAAGCGATTATTATTCTGAATCCGGCAGACCCACCGATTATGATGCGCAACACGATTTTCGTGCTGCTGGCGGATACTGAGGTGGATGAAAAAGCAATTACTGACTCGATTGAGACGATGGTAGCCAAAGTCCAGACTCGATTGAGACGATGGTAGCCAAAGTCCAGACCTATGTGCCGGGATATAAACTGAATAATCCGCCTGTATTTGAGCAGCGCGACACGCCGGAAGGTACGAAAACGATGGTCGCCATGCTGCTGGAAGTGACTGGCGCAGGAGATTGGCTGCCGACTTACGCCGGGAATTTGGATATTATGACCGCCTCTGCACGACAGGTTGGTGAGGAAATTGCCCGTTATTTATTGGAGAAAAATGAGGTCAGCGCATGAAACCGCCGCGCCTTACCGATACTACGCTGCGCGATGGTTCTCATCCCATGCGTCATCAATTCACGCGGGATCAAGTCCGCTCTGTTGTACAGGCGTTGGATGAAGCGGGTGTAACTGTAATCGAAGTCACACATGGTGATGGTTTAGCGGGGTCTTCGATACAATACGGGTTTTCGCTGACCAACGAAATGGATTTGATCGAAGAAGCACGGATAGCGGCTTCTTACGCTAAAATCGCGGCGCTGCTGTTACCGGGAATCGGAACACGGCAGGAATTGAAAGAAGCCATCTCACGCGGGATTCAGGTAGTGCGGATTGCAACCCAATGCACTGAGGCGGATATTTCGCAGCAGCATTTCAATATGGCGAAAGAAATGGGGCTAGAAGCAGTTGGTTTCCTGATGATGGCACATATGCGTCCACCGGAAGCGCTGGCTGAACAAGCCCTTCTGATGGAATCCTATGGCGCGGACTGTGTGTATATTGTGGACTCGGCGGGCGCACTCCTGCCCCAACAGGCAGCGGTGCGGGTCAAAGCACTCAAGGAAGCCCTTTCCTGTCAGGTCGGGTTTCATGCCCACAACAATCTGGGTGTAGCGATTGGCAACACCATCGCGGCGATTGAAGCCGGAGCCGATCAGGTTGATGGTACATTGCGCGGGTTAGGTGCGGGAGCGGGGAATGCCGCAACAGAAGTGCTGGCGGCGGTCATGGACAAGATGGGGATTAACCCCGGTCTGGATGTCTTCAAGCTGCTGGACGCGGCGGAATATGTGGTCGCGCCGATAATGCCATTCCAGCCCATGCCTGACCGCGATTCGATTGCTATCGGGTATGCTGGTGTCTATTCGACCTTTTTGCTTCATGCCAAACGCTGGGGCAAAAAGTATGGCGTGGATTCAGTCGAGATTCTGGTCGAACTGGGCAAGCGGCAGGCTGTCGCAGGACAGGAGGACTGGATTCTGGATGTGACGCTCGAACTGGCGAAGCAAAAGGCAGCGGAACAGGACGCAAGTTAATGTTATTGCTCAAAGTGACCATCCTACAGGGACGTACCGAAGCGCAAAAAGCGCAGCTTATCGAACGGCTGACCGCAGCAGCAGAACTCTATCTGAATGAGCCAACCGCCGATGTTCGCGTTATCATCTACGAAGTGCCGCCGAGCAATTGGGGCGCGGGCGGTGTGACGATTGCCGAACAGAGTCGGAAAACCTGATACAGGAAATCATTATGGCATTACCGGCAGCAGAACAGGCATTAGCAGAACTTATCCAGCAGGCGCGCAGCAGCAAAACAACGGTTGCTGGGAAAGATAGCAATCGTGGGGTTGATCTCCCCGGCGCGTATCGGATTCAGGAAGCCACGCAGGGTGAGCGTCTCCTCAAAGGCTACAAACTGGGTCTGGTCAGTCCCGCCAAGCAGCAGCAGATGGGCATCACGACTCCTATCTACGGGCGAATCTATGCCAATGCGATATGCCAAAAAAATCTCAGCATCGGTGATTATATTCAGCCGCGTATTGAACCGGAAATCGCTGTCGTGCTGCGGGATGGCATCGCGCCGGAGGCCAACGCCGGAGTTGTATCACAGGCTGTCGGCGGGTATTTCCTCGGAGTCGATATTCTCGACAGTGTTTGGCAGGATTTTAAATTTAACGCTGTGGAAGTCGTCGCGGATAATTCGTCCGGCGGCGGCTTTTTGCTGTCTGGGCGTATGAGCAATGGTTTCTCTGGCGGGATGCTGCGGCTGTATCTGAATGGCGAACTGCTGACAGAAGGCCACAGTGATGGACTCGGAAATCCGATTCAGCGCTTACAATGGCTGGCGCAACAGGTGGGTGGTCTTGCGGCAGGGACAATTGTCTTTTTCGGTTCCCCGGCGGCGGCGGTTCCCCTCAAGGCGGGGATGCTGGAAGTGACTGCCCCGGATGGACATATTTTGATCGCAAAAATTAGCGCGTAGGAGCAGGTGGATGAGTCTACCGCACTTTGAAGTTCATCATTATATCAACGGCGAGTTCGTTGAAAGCAAGCTGAAATTCGAGAAATTGTATCCGGCGACCAATCAACTAGTAGCGACAGTTTCGGAAGGCAAGCAGGATGAGGTCAATGCAGCGATTGAGGCTGCTGCAAAAGCCTTTAAGACATGGGGCAAAATGACTGCTTCAGCCCGTCGCCCGATTCTGCGGCGTTTTGCCGAGGGGATTCGCAAGTATGCTGTCGAACTCGCTGCAATCGAAACCTATGACGTGGGGCGACCCATCAACGAAAATACACATGGCTATCTGGATCGGGTCGCCAACAATATCGAATTTTTCGCGGATTTCGCCGCCATTCACGGCAGCGAAGCTTATCCAATGGATAACGGCTACATCAATTATGTGCTGCGGCAGCCGGTGGGGGTGGCGGTGCTCATCACCCCCTGGAATATCCCGCTGCTGCTGGAAACATGGAAAATTGGCCCGTGTCTGGCCTTCGGCAATACACTCGTTTTGAAACCCGCTGAGACGACACCTATCGGGGCATGGAAGCTGGCGCAAATCGCGCATGAAGCTGGAATGCCGCCAGGGGTGTTCAATGTCGTGCAGGGTTTTGGCCCGGAATCGGCGGGTGAATATCTGACACGTCATCGCGATGTACAGTTGATCTCCTTTACCGGCGAAACCTCCACCGGACAGGCCATTTTACGCGCGGCGGTGGACAGCATGGCGCGGGTATCCTTTGAACTCGGTGGCAAAGGCCCCAATGTCATTTTTGAAGATGTCGATATGGAACGCGCCTTAGCCGTCAGCAAAAAAGCAGCTTTCACCAATCAGGGCGAAGTCTGCCTATCCGGCTGTCGTATCCTGGTGCAGCGCGGCATCTACAACGAATTTGTCGAACGCTTTGCTGATAAACTGGTTTCAGAGACGGTGTTGGGCGACCCGATGGACACCAAAACCACGATGGGTGCGATCAACAGCCGCGAACATCTGGAACGGGTCACACGTTATTTGGAAAGCGGACGGCAGGAAGGCAAAATCCTCATCGGTGGCACATCCCCGGAGATGCCTCCACCATTTAATGATGGTAACTGGCTCAACCCGACCATTATTGTCGATGCGGTACCGAGTGGTAAGGTCAATCAGGAAGAAATTTTCGGACCCGTCGTGACAGTCGTCCCGTTCGATGAGGAAGCGGAAGCCATTAGCCTCGCCAACGATGTGAAGTACGGCCTGAGCGCAGTCGTCCAAACCCGCGATACCGGACGCGCAGTACGTGTTTCCAGTCAGATTGATGCCGGGACAGTCTGGGTCAATGACTGGTTTATTCGCGATTTGCGTGTCCCCTTCGGCGGGATGAAAGCCAGCGGCGTGGGACGCGAAGGTGGTCAGTACAGCATGGAATTTTACACGGAGGCTAAGACGGTATGCCTGGCCAATCAGTAGAAGTGCTGGCGGAACAGCTTGATAAGGCCTTCCGCACCAAAGTCCCGATTCCACCATTGAGCGACTCCAGTGGGTTGACACAGGTGGAAGATGCTTACGCCATACAGGAACACTGGACAGCCATGCGTGAGGGACGCGGCGAACGGATTGTCGGGCGCAAAATCGGTCTGACGAGTCTGGCGATTCAAAAGCAGTTGGGTGTGAACGAACCGGATTACGGCAATCTGTGGGAATCCAGCTTTTACGAAACGATCAATAATCGCGCGGAAGTTCCGGCTGGTGATCATCTACAGCCGCGTATGGAAGGCGAAGTTGCTTTTCTAATTGGTCGTCCGCTGCATGGCTCGCACATCACACCGCAGGAAGTTTTGGCAGCGACGGACGCGATGGCGCTGGTAGTGGAAATTGTCGCCAGCCGTATCGCCGATTGGAAAATCAAGCTGGTCGATACCATTGCGGATAATGCCTCATACGGTGGCTTTGTGCTAGGACAGTGGGACAGCCGTTTGCGGACGGAAGATTTGCGCCTGCTCGGCATGACCATCGCCAAAAATGGCGAACCTATTGCGGAAGGCATCGGCGCGGCAGCGATGGGACATCCGGCGGTATCGGTGGCATGGCTGGCGAATAAATTGAGCGAATTTGGCGTTTCGCTGCAACCGGGTGATGTAGTGCTTTCCGGCGGAATCACGCCCATGCATCCTGTGACAAGGGGCGATATTTTTACGATCAATCTGACGGGACAACCTGCATTGACGATACGGTTTGATTGACGAATCGTTTTGCAGTCCCGCCGCTTGATGAAATAGGCGGTGAAATATGACTTTTAACTATGAATTATTAACGATTGCTGCGGAAGACCCGTATCCGACTTATAAATGGATGCGGGACAATGACCCGGCGCATTATTCCGAAAACGAAGATGTGTGGGTGCTGACGCGCTATGAAGATGTAGACAGTGCTTTTCGTGACTGGAAGAATTGGTCATCGCAGCGGCGCGGCAATCTGCTGAATGATATTCCCGAACGAGTTGGTAAAACACTGGGTACGACTGACCCGCCCAAGCACACTTTCGCGCGGCGCTTGGTGAATAAGGCTTTTACCCCGCGCACGGTTGCGAATCTGGAACCCAAGATTACTGCTCTGGCAAAAAAGCTGTCGGCAGACTCGCAGGAGCGTGGCACAACTGAATTCGTGGCAGATGTTTCCGCGCCGTTCAATGCTGCCATTCTGGGGGCGATGTTTGGTGTACCGGAGGACGATTTCATTCAACTGCGTCACTGGCTGGATGATTTCTTTCTGCGCGAAAAGACACCGGAAGGCCAAATCCCCAAGCAGCAAATCGCGATGGGCAAACTGCGTGAGTATCTGGGTGGACTGGCTGACCAGCGCAAAAAACAGCCGCAGGACGATCTAATGAGTGCCATGCTGCTGGCCGAAGAAGATGGACAGCGTTTGGAATACGAGCAGGTGGTGGTAACAACCATGACCTTTCTGGTCGCCGGATTCGAATCCACCAATAATCACTTCACCAATCTGACCTACGCGCTGGCGACTCATCCGAACACCTTTACCGAGGTGAAGCAAAATCCCGATCTCATCCCTGATCTGGTCGAGGAAAGTATGCGCTGGGACGCTCCTGCGCAGGGATTTGTCCGCAGTCCGAACAGCGATCTTGAGCTGCACGGCAAAGTCATCCCGCAAAATGCGCAGGTCATGCTGCATATCGGCGCAGCCAATCGTGACGAACGTCATTTCGCTAACGCGGATACGTTCGATATTCATCGAGATGATAAAAGCCATCTCGGCATGGGGGCAGGGATTCATTTTTGCGTCGGCAGTCCGTTAGGGCGTTTGATGTCCCGCGCGATTTTCGAAGAACTGCTGAAAGTAAGCGACTGTTGGGAAATTGACCTGAAGCAGAGCAAGCGGGTGACAACACCGAATTTCCGGGGTTTTGCTCAACTACCACTGACGATACGCAACTAAATTTTTGGAGAATATTCTGATGACTGAATCGCTGGATGTCGCGCAGTTGGTGAGCGTGGCGCTGTATTCCCCCAAACCCGATGAAACCGTGAACTTCTTTTATGAAATGTTGGGGATGGAAATCAGCCACCGCGAAGGCCAATCGGTTTATATGCGCGCATATGAAGATTTTTACCAATACACCCTCAAGATTACTGAGCGCGATCAGCCGGGATTGGAAGAAATCACCTGGCGGGCACGTTCGCCGGAAGCGCTCAACCGTCTGACTGCCACATTGAAGGATACGCCACAGGCAGGCCGCTGGACAGAAGACGATTACGCGCATGGTTCCGCTTACAAATTTACCACGCCGGATGGTCACGGGATGAAAGTGCTGTGGGAACTGGATTACTTTGTGCCGCCGGATGAACTGCGGAGCAAGCTGCGCAACCGCCCTTCCAAACGCCCTTTGCGGGGCGTTCCGGTAAGGCGTATCGACCATGTGAATATTATGGTGAGCGACGTGCCTAAACACCGTGATTTTATGGTGAATAACCTCGGCTTTAAGGTGCGCGAAGAAAAAATCGGCGACAAAGAAGCATTGGTTGGATCATGGTTAAGTGTGAGCGCTCTCGTCCACGAAATCGCCCTGATGCGCGATGGTTTAGGTGTGGGCAACCGCTTTCACCACATTGCCTACTGGTATGGTGCACCACAGCATTTGCTGGACATTGCTGATGTTTTTAGTGAACGGGACATCCAGATCGAAGCGGGGCCAGCCAAGCATGGGACGACGCAGGCCTATTTCATGTATGTCTTTGAACCGGGTGGCAATCGGGTCGAGTTGTTCGGGGATACGGGCTATCTGATCTTTGACCCGGATTGGCAGAAAATTACCTGGAATGTCGCCAACGAAATTGATCTGGTGAAAAGCAGTATCTGGTTTGGTGGTGGACTGCCAGCATCATTTTATCGTTACGGGACACCCGCTGTGCCGGAAGCGGAATTGTCAACCTTCTTCAGCTCATAAGTGAGATTTTTAGTTGTTAGTGATTGGTTATTAGTTGCCTGGAAAAGACTAAAACCGGGTTAAATCATTTACCAAAAGAGTGAGGATGTCACACTTATGGACATCCTCACTCTCATTTCTGCTACGAGCTAGGACGACGGCGTGGCTGTTGGTTCGGCTGTCGGTTTCGGTACGGGTGTCGGACGATCCGCATAAGCGATCGCCGGGAAGGCCAGCGGCGCTGTAGCATATTCAGCAGGCCACACCAACTGCTGCTTGCCGTTCTGATATTGCAGGATAGCAGTCACGACCGGAGCCGTACCATCTTCGCGGAAGGTGATGTGCCCGATGACCGTATCGAGGTCAGAAGCCGCGATAGCATCCCGAACGGCTTGCCGATCCAGTGTCCCGGCTTTCTCAATAGCCGCTGCCAGAATTTGAACCAGTGCATAGGCTGGCCCGACAATCGGGTCAGCGGGTCGCCCCATCAGCTTCATATGCTCCTCATTCAGCTTATCCACACCGGGGAACGTCATCGCGTGATGCCATCCCGGCGCGAACAGGACATAATCGCCAACCGCGCCCGTTGAGTCTGCCCATGCTGGATTATCAGGAGCGCGGATAAGCAGGGTGGCTTTGGGAACATAATTCAATTCTGCCATCTGGTTGACGATGGTGATGCCGTCAGGTGGATTCGGCAGGCCGAGGACAACTTCTGCACCCGCGTTTTGCAGCGCCAGAATCGCATCGGTGAAGTCCTTGTTTCCGGGCGCATATTCTTCATAGGCGACGACCTCATAACCACTTTCAGCCGCCGCATCTTTCCAGAGGGTTCCAAGTTCAATACCCCAATCAGTCTGTTCCTGCAAAATGCCGATTTTCGTCGGACGCTCTGCTTCAGGAATGCTGTTGAGCAGATCGAAGGTGGTTGTTGCCAGATCGGGCGACTTGGGGAATGGTGAGAACAGATATTGATAGCCCTGCTGGTGAATATCCCACAGCGCGAAGGCTACGCCGAGGTAGGGAATGGCGTTCTTTTCGGCAATCGCCGCTGCTGCCGCGTGTAAATCGCTGCCGAATCCGCCCAGATAGGCCACGACACCCTGACTGTTCAGGTCTTCGAGGTTGCTGACCGTCTTATTGGGGTCGGATTCGTCATCAAGAATGGTGAGACTGAGCGGAAGATCAGCATCAAATTCATCGACATGTACGCCGCCTGCCGCGTTGATGTCATCAATTGCCAATTGATAACCACGCTGTACCTGCGCACCACCGCCAGCGTAACGGCCTGTCAGGGGAATGACCGCCCCGATAGAAATGGATTCTGGCGCGGCATCCTGAGCGACGACGGTAAACGCGCCAAGCGCCAATGAGACTATTAGAAGGAAAAGAATAGATCGTTTCATGAAAATAACCTCCTGACGAACTTTTTACTTCCTGAAAGGACTCCAAAACCTCGCGGTAGTGGACTTTTCACAGGCGCGTACCTCCCCTCTCGACTGCCTTCATAAACAGTCCAAAACTAATGATCTCCCCAAACCTGACGGGCGGTATTGACGACCAATTCCAACTTTGACCACTGGATATCTTCTGAAATGTCGTTGCCTTCAACCGTGCTGGAAAAGCCGCACTGCGGACTCAGGCACAGGCGTTCCAGCGGCACATATTTTGAAGCAGCGTTAATGCGTTCAATCAAGTCCTTGCTTGATTCCAATGTAGCTACTTTGGTTGTGACCAAACCGAGAACGATGGTTTTACTTTCCGGCACAAATCGCAGCGGCGCGAAATCACCGGAGCGTTCATCGTCGTATTCGAGGAAATAGGCATCGACATGCATTTCGTTGAATAACACTTCCGCTACCGGTTCGTAACTGCCTTCCGCTACCCACGCGCTGCGGAAATTTCCCCGGCAGAGATGCACACAAATGGTCAAATCTTCCGGGCGGTCATCAATCGCAGCATTAATCAGGGCTGCGTAGGCACGCGGTAGCTCATTCGGGTCATCGCCGCGTTCTTTAGCGCCCTGCCGCATTTTGGGGTCGCACAGATAGGCGAGATTGGTATCATCCAACTGGATGTAACGACAGCCTGCCTGATAGAGCGATTTAATTTCATCGCGATAGCACTGCGCCAAGTCCTCGAAAAACTCATCCATATCGGGATAGGCTTCGATGTCAATCGCCGCGCGTCCACCGCGAAAATGCACCATCGTCGGTGAGGGAATGGTGACTTTCGGTGTGCGTGTCGTGACCGATTTCAGAAATTCAAAATCGGCTTTCTGAATATCTTCGACGTGGCGCAGCTTCCCGGTCACAGATAGACGCGGGGGAGCGAAATCCACCACGCCCGTTTTGGTCATGAATTTGACCCCTATGCCGCCGCTGACGGTCACGCCTTCCAGATGTTCGAGGAAATCGACGTGGAAAAACGTGCGGCGGAATTCCCCATCGGTAACGCTTTGCAGTCCGATGGATTCCTCCTTGCTGATGACCTCGCGAATATATTGATCTTCTACCGCGCGAAGCTCGGCTTTGGAGATTTCGCCGCTCTGAAAACGATGACGTGCATCGAGCAGCCCTTTCGGCCTCAGCAGACTGCCGACGTGATCTGCCCTAAACGGCGGATTCAATTTGTTCATAATTGTCTTTCCTCCTATGGATGAATGCAGGGTGTTCGTTACGATTCGACTTGGACTTTTCGTGTGCGCCGCGCCCACCAGCGGGAAGTAAGAGTCGAAATTTCGACGATGCCACCGGGGAGCGCCAGCACGACGATGATGAAAATCACACCGAAAATCACCAGATGGATTTGAACGAGATTTTTTGCGAGTACATTGCGAATGAGGACGAAGAAGGCCGCGCCCACCAATGGCCCGGAAAGCGAACCGATGCCACCGACAAAAGCCACCAGCAGCGCATCAAATGTCCACTCCGGCCCGAAGGGATAGCTGGGGTAATAACTGGGATGGAAGAAAGCGAAAGCCGCGCCGACAAATCCGGCAAACATCGCGCTCAGGACAAAGGCGATCAGGCGATGCTGCAACACATTGATGCCGATAGACCGCGCGGCGGCTTCATCTTCACGCGCTGCCATCATGCCGAAGCCGATTTTGGACCGCCGCAGCCAGTAGGCCATCGCGACGATGCTCACCAGTACCGCCAGCATCAGATAATAGCGCGGGGCTAATTCGTAACTGCGCAGGGCCGGCCCCGGTAATCGGCTGACGCGCGGAAGGACAGTGGCGATAGTTATACCGAGCGCCTGTGCCAGTGCCAGTGTGCCGATTGAAAAATAAATGCCTTTGAGCCGCAGTGCTGGAACGCCGATCAGCAAGGCAGCGCCAGCCGCAACAAGGCCAGCAGCAGCGAAACTCAGGATGAACGGGAAATCACTCAGCCACAGTTGACGCATAACCAGCGAACCGAGTCCGAAAAAAGCTGCATGTCCTAGATTGATTTGTCCAGCGAACCCGGCGACGATATTCCAGCTTGAAGCTAAAGCCGCAATCATGAATACCGAAATCAACAGCGTGAGATTATCATCTGTCCCAAACGGGAGTGATGGCAAAATGACTAGTACCAGCAGAATAATTCCGGTTAAACCAATCCAGCCCCACTTAGTCATGGCTCTCTCCAAACAAGCCCTGTGGACGCAGGCTCAATACGATGAAGAAAGCGATAAGGCCAATCAGTTCGCGGTACTGTCCACCGAAAATCTGAGCGCTGATAGCTTCTGCTACACCCAACAAAATTCCTGCGAGAAATGTCCCCGGCATACTCCCAAGACCCGCCAGGACAACGACGATGAGCGCCTTAAGCGTCCAGTTCAGGCCGATGCTTGGGCTAACGCTAAACCCTACGGCGACCAGCATCCCTGCCAGTCCTGCTAAAGCCGCGCCAAGCGAGAATGTCACCAGATAGATGCGCCCAATGTTGATTCCGGTCAGGCTGGCGGTTTGCCAATCTTCAGCCGTCGCGCGGATCGCTTTGCCCCAATAGGTTCGCCGCAGGAAAAGCTGAAGCAAAATGACCGCCACCGCGCCAATAATCAACCCCGATAGACGGACAATTGGTAGGCGTATGCCTGCGATTTCGAGCGCGTTGGTGGAGTATCCAAGCGCGATACTGCGATCATCGGCTGTAAAAAGCTGAATTGCCAGTGTTTGGAAAATCAGCGTCAGACCGAAGCCGATGAGCAGTGAATTTTTGATACGGTTTTCCTCACCCATCTTCGTTACACGGGAAAATAATCCCAGATGCAGCACCAGTCCAAAGACGAGCATCAACGGGATAACCAGCACCAGTGAAAGAAAAGGGTCAAGTGCCAGCAGTTTGAATATCCAGAAAGAAGCGTAACCACCGAGCATGAGCAGTTCACCATGTGCAACGTTGAGGATTTTGAGTACGCCGAAAACGAGCGACAGCCCCAGAGCCGCTAAGCCATAGAGTGCGCCGATTAACGCGCCCGAAACCAGGCTTTGTAGTACCGCGTCTGACATGCCTGTCCTTTACGATGCGTTAAATACCCAGATACGCTTCCTGTATCCGCCTATCACTCTTGAGCGTTTCCGCTTTTCCATGACCTGTCACCGTGCCGTTTTCCAGAATGTAGGCGTAATGCGCTACTTCAAGCGCCATCCACACATTTTGCTCGACCACCAGAATGGTCACACCTTCCATGTTGATGCGCTGGATAACCTCAAAAATCGATTCTACGATTAACGGCGCGAGTCCTAACGATGGCTCATCCAGAATGAGCATATCCGGGCAGGCCATGAGCGCCCGACCCAGCGCCAACATCTGGCGTTCACCGCCGCTTAACGTCCCTGCCCGCTGCGATTGACGATCCTTCAAACGCGGAAAAATGTCGTATACATGCTGAAGCAGCTTATCTTTTTGATGACGGGCACGCGGCGGAAATGCCCCGAGTTCCAGATTTTCCAGAACGGTCAGTGTTGAAAATGTGCCGCGCCATTCCGGGACGAGATATAGACCGTCATTCACGATACTATGCGTCGGTTTTCCAATGATTGATTTGCCCCGAAAAGTAACATCGCCCCGAGTCACCTTCATCATGCCCATCGCCGTTTTCAGGGTCGTTGTTTTCCCTGCGCCATTCGAGCCAAGCAGAGCAACGATTGATTTTTCTGGCACTTCCAACGAAACACCGCGCAGGACTTCAATATCGCCATAAGAAGCGTGCAGATTCTCAATGACGAACATGGACATTTCCCAGATACGCGCTAATCACCTGCGGGTCTTGGACAACCTGTGCTGCAAGGCCATCCGCAATTTTGGAACCAGCATTTAGCACGATGATTCGGTCACTACAACTGGTGATGGCCTTAACGATATGCTCGACAATGATGACGCTGATTCCGTTCGTTTTGAGCTGTTTCACAAATTCAACTGCCAGTTTGACCTCTGTCGGATTTAAGCCAGCCATGAATTCATCCAGCAGCAGCAAGCTTGGTTGAGTTGCTAGCGCGCGGGCAATTTCCAGCCATTTGCGCGACATCACATTGAGTTGACTAGCGGGTAATTGCGCCTGATGGGTCAGATCGACCAATTCCAAAAGCTGATAAGCGCGTTTTGTGGCTTCGGCATTCGTCCGAACGGCAGAGTGCCCATATAAACAGGCCGTAACGACATTTTGCAGGACAGATAAGCTCAAAAAGGGGCGAACAGCCTGAAAAGTGCGCGCAATTCCCCGTTTGCAAACGGCATGTGCTGGGAACCGCGTAATATCTTCCCCTCTAAAGCGGATCGTACCGGAGCTAACCGGGAGCGTTCCCGTCACAACGTTGAATAAAGTGGACTTACCGGAACCATTTGGCCCAATCAGGCCAACGATTTCACCGGGTTCGACAGCAAACGACACACCATTTAGCGCTTGTAAGCCGCCAAAAGATTTGCATACATTACTGACTTCCAGAAATGTACCTGCCATCATACCGCCTGCATCACTCACTTGTCGTCGGAATCCGAATTTTCTTGCGGTTCGCTTTCCAGCAGACCTGCGATGCTGTCTCCCCATCCCAGCGGATAGAAAAATACGCGCAGCTTTCCATCCGGCGTTCCCAATACATCGCGGAACACTTCAACCGCTGAACGCGCAAATGCTCGTTTTTGCTCAACAGATGCTGGCTCTTTGGCTGCATGAACTACTTCCAGGATAGGCATAACATACTCCGTATCAGTTTACCGGTATGAAGTAGGAAAGACTGCTGATGAACCACTGATTTCGAATCAGGGAACTTCACCGTCTCGGATGATGCCCTGAATGAGTTCAGCGCCCAGATTGGCAGCGGACATCCCTCGGAAGAGAAAAACCAGATTGGTCACGGCCTGCAATTCTTCGAGAGTTGCTCCAGCACGCAGCGCGGCAATGCCGTGAAGTCGTGCCGCATTGTTGAGCTGAGTCAGCATTATCGCCCAGATCATCAACTGCGCTGTTTTCACATCGAAGCACTCCGGATACATACAGTGCTTACGCAGGTTTTCCTGCATTTCCAGCAGTTCCGGGTCAACACGGGCTAACAGATCCGTTCGATCACGAATGCGCGGCGGTAAGAAACCAATCAGTTCCTTGTAAAATTCGCGGTATTCGTCAACCTGTTCATCGGGAATCTGACGATCAGGGATGGGGACATCAGGCTTATCATTTGGTGTAGACATAAGAATTATTAGACTTCTTCAAGAAAACATGTTCAAAAATTACTTAATTCTCAGTATCCGACAATCCAATCCGGTTTTCAATAGGCTTGTTCATTTATCTCGAACAACTTGAAAATAGTATCATAGCAAAATGTGCCCAATTGATAACTGTGTCGAAAGATAAGCCGTTTTCACAAGGAGCGTAGAGTGGAAATTCGCAGTTAGAAGTTGAATGTGCAAGTCTATAGCATCATGAATTCGAAATAGACGAACAAGGGATTCCGTGAATCTACTACGATTGCACTTCGTTTTGGTTCAAGCCGGGATACTTCTGCTCATGGTAAGGGGCACAGGCGCTTTCTATCCCGTGATAAGAATCGCCACGAACTTCGCCCCTTCCCCAAATACTTTTCCAACGAAGGACATCATTGAGTTGGATGAGCTAAACCACCGCCGAATACCGTTAACTGCCGAATGACCCCATCGCGGGAAAAGATGTGTTGGCTCCACCGACTATCCAGGCTGCTTCCGGGTATCATCTCTGTAAAATCATCGTTGAGCCTGATCAGAATTTGGGGCTGATCAGAAAACTGAAACAATATCGGTACCTGGCAGAAAGTATAAGCTAACGATCCAACAGGTAAATCAATTGTCTGTTCCGAACCATCAACATCCAGATATACGAACGTTGCTGGTTCGGTGAGAAACTCTTGAGTCCGCAGCAGCGCGGGATGGAAACTGAGTTTTCCCTGGTCAATCACCAATCCAAGTTCTGCCATACGGGTCAAAATTTCCTCTTTGACCATACCGGTCATACCGGGCTGTTTTGCACCCTGCCCTTCCGGCGTATGCGAATAAGGGTCTGTTGGGAAAGCGCCATAGTTGTCCGGAGACTTATTGAATCCGATCCCCTGACGAATATCAAAATAGTGATCTGCCAAACGCTTCGTCATCTCTGGAGGGGCGTTATCGCTGACAGAATTGAGTACGACTTCCTGTGCGGCAAGCAGGTATTTGGACACCATATGCCAGTAAATACTGCCCAACCCCTCGTAAGCAAAGAATGTCCCCGAACGCCCTGTAAAAGCATTGTGATGAAAAACGCGCTCGAATAGCGTGAGTATAGCTTCGCTTTCTGCCGCGACCAGTTGGCTGTAATGTGGTTGCTGTTTGAGCGCGTCCAATGCGTGAACGACATCTTTAGCGTTTCGAATATGTCCAGCGAAATGGTAGACACCATTCACATCCCGAACTATGAGGCTGTAATCATTCTGCCTGACCAATTCCGTAACTAATGCTAAATCGCCTACTTCCTCGACATAAATACAGTTTTTCTCCAAAAACCCCTGAAGTTTCCGGTTCGGATAAAGCATATAACTGTGCTGGTCGGCGCGATAAAGCGCGCTGCGACGAACAGCTTCGAGCAATTCCAACGCCTCCCGAGCGTTTAGCAAACCCGACGAGAGAATCGCGACCTGCCCTTCCAGCATTTCATACAGATGGCTAACCACCGCTCGATTGTTGTCAAAGCGGAGGGTGTTGTAGGCATGGTAGAGATTATCGGGACGTTTATTTACCCGTAAAGTCAGTTCAATAACGGCCTGTGCGAGCGCGAGAAATTCAACAATATCCGCTGTTGCTAACTGCGAAAATTCACCGGAGAAGCCTTTAGTGTAATACGTCCAGCGGTAATCACTGCCGACTGCTCCCAGATCATCCATCACAGTCTGTCGCTGCTCGTCCGTAATCGAACCTTCCAGCATCAAACGATGCTTCGATAGAACTTGCCACACTTCGCTAAAAAGTATTGCAACTTCCTTCGTAATGGAAGTGCTGCTCACGCTGCTTTCCTTGAGCAATTCGGCGAAAAATGCGATGAATCGTCGTAAATAACTGAGGTTTACAATCGACAATCCCTTCCCGACAAGGGCATTATTTGCGTCATTCCACTCTGGACGCTGCGTGTTCATCCAGATACCGCCTTCAGGAACAAAATTAACCAGTTTGGCAAGCAGAAGCGTGAGCAATTTTTCCGTCAATGTCACATAAAAGACTTCGCCATTTGCATCCAGAACCAATTTGCCATCGCTGCCTAGCTCACTGACTCGGTGTTTAATCTGCTCCTCTTTTGACAAATCAAAATCAATAGTTGCATAAGGGTCTTGGAGCAGAGAATCATAGGACTTGATTCGGTAAGGCACATTAGCGTAACTAAACAGCGGACGCGCGAGAAGAGTGCCGAGTTTGCCGGTATAAAACTTCTCGCAGACTTCCATAAGCTTTTGAAGATAAATGATCTGATGGTCGCTCCAATAACCAATATTCGCCCAGGGGTTTGATGGCTCTGGTATTTCCCATTCAATCCCACTGCGAGTAACGCGATACGGATTATAACCATCAGCCGTTGTAGCGTTTAAGAAGGTGCCAATCATCCCCTCAATAAATTCGGGATACGAATAGGCTAACGCTTCCCAATTCTGGAAGATGTCGCGCCAGTTCCCTTCAAAATCCAATTTGCGTGAACCATCAGCTTTGCGTACATTGATAGCAAATCGGTTCCAGGGGCGGCTTGGATCACCATGCCGTCGGCTGAATGTCAGCGGCAAATACGTGTTGCACAGCCGTATCAGGTCAGTAGAATCACTGGCTTCTGCTCGATTCCGCAGTTCACCCACCTGAATAGTCGTCGACAGTGCGGCGAAAAAGTCAGCCTGCTCCTGAAGTAAATGATGATTGTGTACCGCTACAAATTCGCGCAAATCATCCTTGCTAATTGCATACTGATTAGCAAAAATGCCGCCCCGCATCACATTAAACAGCACATTGGCAAAATGATGCGCCGTACTGAGAGAATCGCTGGATACCTGCAATCCATCCGCGCTGGCAACAATGGTTTCCAGATTTTTTGTATTCAGAACAATATCGTCCTCAAGCCGCCTCGTGAGGGCA